>CATILC010000185.1 GCA_949516455.1 Flavobacteriia bacterium
ATCTCATTTCCTCCTCAGAATCGATGAACGCGAAAGATGCAATGTATTCCACGGAGGTCTCTGCAAGTTCCTCCGCGGAAAACTACAGTCCGCTTGAAGCATCTTCATCCATGGGATGGATGGTCGCCTCAGGCATTGGATTCGTCCTTATTCTGGCCTGGATGACCAACAAACTGTACCGATTGAAGCCGCCCGTGGATATGATAGACGGTCAGGATGACATCGTCTGAAACCCCTTGTCGGGGCTGAAGGAGAATAACGCACCTTTGCAGCCCAACAAACAGTCCCATTTTTGACTTCATTTCAACACCTTGGTCTCCCAGATTCCCTGCTTGCGGCGATCGAGGACCTCGGATTCGAGACACCCAGCGAGATCCAGCTTGAGTCCATCCCCCTGCTCCTGACAGAAGAAACCGATTTTATCGGACTGGCCCAAACCGGTACGGGAAAAACAGCGGCTTTTGGCCTCCCACTTCTCTCTTACCTCGAAGCGCAGCCCGCAAAGCACACGCAGGCGCTCATCCTTGCACCCACGCGTGAACTTTGCCAGCAGATCACGGATCAGATGCATGCTTTCGCAAAGAACATCTCGGGATTGAACATCCTCTCTGTGTACGGCGGAGCGGCCATCCAAAATCAACTCAGGGCACTCAAAAAACCCCAACAACTCATTGTGGCCACGCCAGGCCGACTCATCGACCTGATGGAACGCAAAGCGGTCCATTTAGATCGGCTGTCGCACGTAGTCCTGGACGAAGCTGATGAGATGCTCAATTTTGGATTCAAAGAAGACATCGATCGCATCCTCCAAAATTCGCCTCCTTCTCGTAATACCTGGTTGTTCTCGGCCACCTTGAACCCAGACTTGAAGCGGATCGTAGAGGAATTCATGGACGATCCACAGGAGGTTCGTCTCAGCAGGCCCAATGAGGTCAACCGCATGATCGAGCACGAATATGCACTGGTCATGCCCAAGAACCGGACAGAGGCCCTTTGCCGTTTCCTGGACTCCGAGCCCAATATGCGCGGCATCGTGTTCTGCCGCACCAAAATGGACACACAGAAACTGGCGGATGAGCTGGGCCAGCGGGCCTATCGCTCCGATGCCCTTCACGGTGACCTCAGTCAGGTGCAAAGGGACAGAGTGACCAATAAGTTTCGCCGGCACGAACTGCAGGTACTCATTGCCACTGATGTGGCTGCTCGCGGACTGGACGTTCAAGACCTGACCCATGTATTTCACTTGAACATCCCCGATGATTTCGCCTATTACACCCACCGTTCGGGTCGAACAGCACGCGCCGGTAAGACAGGGATCTCCATGGCTCTGCTCGCACCTCGGGATGAATTCAAAATGAACCAACTGAGCAAGAAGCTTCAGATCGAATTCAAAAAGCGAAGCATCCCCGACGCAAAAGACATTCTCCGTGGTCGGATCCGGAATTGGACCGATCAGATCCTGGACACCGATACGGGAAAAAAGAGGAATCACAAATTGCTGAACGAAGTATTGGCGCAGCTCGAAGACGTATCGCGAGAGGAGCTCGTACACCGGATGCTCATTCTCGAATTTCAAAAACTCCGTGCCCACAGCGACAAGGATCTGAATGCCTTCGCTGAAAAACACCACAAACCACGCTTCGGCGGCAAGCCCATGGCAAAGGGAAAAAAGAACTTCCGCAGCAACCTTTCTGCTGGCCCGGGGGGCAAGAGCAAGAACTTCAAGAAGCGATTCAAAAAATAATCCCTCAGAGGCAGGACACTGTTTTCTTCCAAGTAAACCCGCAGCAGGGGACTGATCATAACTCCCGTAGGAATCCGCTCTTGACGACCCTACAGATCCCACGATCGGACATATTGCGCTCACCGGAAGAGCGCAGACCGTCTTACTTTTGACCCACAAATCGTGTGAAGCCCGTGGAAAAACAAAGCATGTTGATGATCCTTGATGGCTGGGGAATCGCTGAAAACGAAAAGGTCTCTGCCATTCACAAGGCAAAAACTCCCTTTGTGGACGGCCTGTACAAAAGCTGTCCGAATACTTCTCTTGAGGCCAGCGGGATCGCAGTCGGACTCCCGGAAGGACAAATGGGGAACAGCGAGGTCGGGCACATGAATCTGGGCGCCGGCAGGATCGTTTACCAAGAGCTGGAGCGCATCAACCAAAGCATTGCCAGCAAAGAGTTCTTTGAACGACCCGCCCTTTGCAGCTTCATGCGACAAGCCCAAAAGTCCAATCGCCCGATGCACCTGATGGGCCTGGTCTCAGATGGTGGTGTGCATTCCCATTTGAACCATTTAAAGGCCCTGTGCACCATGGCCCACTCCTTCGATCTGAGGGAAGTATACATACACGCCTTCACTGATGGGCGCGATTGCGACCCAAAGAGCGGGTTGGGCCATCTCCAAGACCTTGAACAACACCTCGCATCGACCACTGGAACCATCAGTTCGGTGATCGGCAGGTACTATGCCATGGACAGGGATCGTCGATGGGAACGCACACAAAAGGCTTATGAACTGATGGTCCACCGCAAGGGCCGTCCCTTCGAGCGTATTCAGGAGCTGATGAATTCCAGCTACGAAGAAGGGATCACAGACGAATTTGTCGAGGCGGCACAACGCAGCATTGGAGGGAAACCATTGCCAGGGATCAAAAACGGGGATTCGGTCATTTGTTTCAACTTCCGAACAGACCGGGGCCGGCAGATCAGCGAAGTGCTTACCCAAACCGACCAATCAGAGTACGGAATGAAGGCGCTGGACCTGGACTACCTGACCATGACCCGGTACGATGAATCATTCAAAGGCATCGAGATCGCGTTTGAGAAAGAAGATCTCCGTGAGACCATTGGAGAAGTCATTTCCAAGGCCGACAGGACTCAGGTGCGCATTGCCGAAACAGAGAAATATCCCCACGTGACCTTTTTCTTTTCCGGAGGACGGGAGGCGCCCTTCCCTGGCGAACGCAGACTCCTCTGCCCCTCGCCCAAGGTGGCGACCTACGACCTGAAACCAGAAATGAGCGCCGATGACATCAAAGAACGGATCGTCCAAGACATATCGGAAAACCAGCCCGATTTCATCTGCCTGAATTTTGCCAATCCGGACATGGTAGGCCATACAGGGGTCATGGAAGCAGCCGTCAAAGCCTGCGAAACCGTCGATCGCTGTGCAGAACAGGTGGTGAAAAAAGCTATCGATGCAGGCTATTCCATCATCATTCTGGCCGACCACGGAAATGCCGACAGAATGAAAAATCCAGATGGCAGTCCACACACAGCTCATACGACCCGGCCCGTACCTTGTTTTCTTTTGGGGGCCGGAACAGAAACACGAACTTTGCGCAATGGCGTTTTGGGGGATGTAGCGCCCACTCTGCTTGAATTGATGGAGATCGATGTACCCGATGCCATGACAGGAAAAAGCCTATTGATATGATCCCGCAGGATTCCAAGATCATCGCCGTGGACTTTGACGGCACCATTGCCGAGGACCGCTATCCGGGCATCGGCAAACCCATGCCCTTTGCATTTGAAACCTTGAAGATGCTTCAGGGCGACGGACACCGCCTTATTCTATGGACTTACCGAACGGGCAAAAAACTCAATGAAGCCGTGGAATTTTGCAGAGAACACGGCATCGAATTCTATGCAGTGAACAAGGGCTTTCCCGAGGAGGATATGCAGCACCCGGATACGGGTCGGAAGATCCATGCAGACCTGTTCATTGACGATCGCAACTTCGGTGGCTTTCCCGGCTGGGGCGTCATCTACCAAAAGTTGAGCCCTGAAAACAGAAAAATCGAGCTCGAGGAGAAGCAGAAGAGACGCCGCGGCTTTTTCGGTCGGAGAAGATGATCCGTTACAAAACAGATGAGCAGATCGAGATCATGCGGCAGAGCGCCCTTTTGGTCTCCGATACCTTGGGCATGCTGGCCGGATTGGTGGCCCCAGGCGTGAGCCCTCTTCATCTGGACAAGAAGGCAGAAGAATTCATTCGAGACATGGGTGGGGCTCCGGGCTTTCTGGGACTGTACAACTGTCCGAGCACTCTGCTCACATCGGTCAATGAACAGGTCGTCCACGGGATCCCAACAGACAAACCGCTGCAGGACGGAGACATCGTATCCATCGATTGCGGTGTGTTCATGGGTGGATACTACGGAGATCACGCCTTCACCTTTACCGTGGGCGAAGTGGAAGCAAAAACCCGGAAACTGCTGGAAGTCACCTATGAGTGTCTGATGAAAGGCATTGAACAATGTAAAGAAGGCAACCGCATCGGAGACATTGGTCATGCAGTGGAAACCCATGCTACGGACCATGGCTATGGTGTTGTGCGCGAATTGGTCGGACACGGACTTGGAACCCAGTTGCATGAAGATCCGCAGGTACCCAATTTTGGCAGGCAAGGAAAAGGAAAAAAGATCAAAGACGGTCTGACCGTGGCCATAGAACCCATGATCAATATGGGCACCCACCGGGTCAAGCAACTTGCAGATGGCTGGACGATCGTTACCGCTGATGGTCTTCCAAGCGCGCATTTTGAACACGATGTGGCCGTGGTGAATGGTGCACCCGAGATCCTGTCCTCCTTTGAACCCATTTTCGAGGTGATCGGAAATCCATTCGAGAAAAAAAGCGAAGCATGAGTCTTTATCGCCTCGCGCTGAACCATATCCCGCGTCCCCTGCTCATCCGACTGAGCTATGTTTTCAAGTGGATCGCGCCCCTCTTTCTGTCGGGAGATCGCTTTGAGGATCCGATCGACGGAAAGACCTATCGAAAACTACTGCCCTACGGCTACGGAAAGGTGCAACGTCCAAATGCCCTCTCTCCTTCCTCCCACTCCCTGGAAAGGCACCGATTGCTTTGGCTGTATTTGAAAAGGGAAACGGATTTTTTTGAAAGAAAGAGAAGCCTCCTGCACATAGCACCCGAACAGTGTTTTTTGGATCTGTTCCGCAAGATGGAACAACTCGAATACCTCACGGCCGATCTCAATTCCCCGATCGCCGACATCTCATTGGATGTGCAACAGATGCCCTTCGAGGAGGACTGCTTCGACATGATCCTTTGCAATCATGTGTTGGAACACGTTCCCGATGACCGAAAAGCCATGCGAGAGATCTTGAGGGTCCTGCGTCCCGAAGGCCTGGCCATCATGCAGGTGCCTCAAAGATTTGATTGGGAAAAGACCCTGGAAGATCCGAGCATCACGGATCGAGCGGAACGGGAACGGCTTTTTGGCCAATACGATCACCTGAGGATGTACGGCATGGATTATCCTAAGCGGCTGCAGGAAGAGGGCTTCGAAGTGGAGATCTATGACATCTCCGCGCATCTTAGAGAAGAAGAATTCACGCGCTTTGCCCTTCCGAAGAACGAGATGTTGTACATCTGCCGGAAGGCAAGGAACAACTAATTCATAGCTTCCAGTCGGGTGCGCGCCTTTTGTTGCAGCGATTCGAAATAGGCAAAACCGTCCTGCTCCAGCACCTTCCCGAAACGACGCTTCGCCTCATTGTCATTCCCCTCTGCGGCGAAGATGCGTCCGGAAAAAAGCCAGGATTGGGCGCAGCCAAAACTGTTTCTCTCGCAGAGCTGCAATGCCTGTTCAAATGAAGCTTTGGCCGCCTCCATTCTCCCCATCCGGAATTCGATCAGACCTCTTCGGTGGTGATAGGCCATTCGGTCCGAAGAGCTGCGCAAGGCCGAACGAATGCCAGGGTCGTCCAAAATGCTCATGGCCTGCTCGTCGTACCCTCCATCGTACAATAGCCCCACTCTGATGAGTGAGAGCGCTTGGGGATCCTTCAGGTCTTCTTCAGCTTGTCGATCCATATCGGAACGAACGGGCAGACTGCGGGCTTGTTTCAGCATTTCGATGCCCGTGGCGGGCAGGTCAGCCAAAGCGCAATGCCAATAGAGATAGCGGTAAGCGGCCTTCTTGTGGTTGTCTCCCTTGTAGCGATTCAGATAGCGGTAGAAATGATCACTCGCAGTTGGATCTTGCTTGTTCAAGAGCGCTTTTCCTGTGACCAGATCCATCAATGGATAGACCGTCCTTCCACTGATCTTTGAATTGCGCAAAAGAAGTTCGAGCGCCCGCTCGTGTTCTCCTCGCTGCTGAAGCTGGAGCACCTGCATATAGGTGAAAAACGAACTTGTTTCGACAGAAATGCCATGGTCCGAAAGCAGCACCCGACTGTCTTCAAAGAGCTGGTATCGGATCATGCAGCTCATGTAGGCATACTCCGGAAAGAAGAACGGGTCTTCTCGCAGACGCTCGTCCTCCATGGCCTCTTCGACCAATTGCTTCCCCCGGGCAACAGAACCGTCCAAGCCGATCAGCCGTACGAAGAAGCGGTAGTTCTCTGGTAAGCTGCCAATGGTCATTTCGAATATCCCCTTTCCATACTTGACCATGGGATGGTTCGGAGCGAGCTTCAAGGCCCGATTCAGCGCTTTCCAAGACCTGTAACCGTGAAGGGCCATGCCCCAGCGGCTGCCATATTTGAGCTCTAGAAAGGCTTTGATCAGATGCAGTTCCGCAGCAGCCATGTGGGTGCGCAGCTGTTCTGACGGACCCTTGCTTATCCGTTCGAGCTGAGCATCAAAAAATTGCTCATGCGCCAAATAGGCCCCCTGATGATCGGGGATATAGGCACTGAAAAAGGCCCAGCGAGCGCCCAGCAATGCGAGATACAGATTTTCCTCCTGCCCAGAAGACAAGGCTGTCAACTCTTGAGAAGCTGAATGCAATTTTAGATCGAGAATGTCCTGATGCAAGCCGACCAATGGATCAGCGGCCTCCCAGCGGCCCTGACCTTCGATCCCCAAGGATGCACATATGAAGAGGGTGCAGAGAAAAACACTTCTGTGCACGTTGGAGAAGCCCAAGGCGGATCTTTAACCGACCAGTTCCTTGAACAGACCCTCCATGCGCTCTTTTTCCTCGGCAGCCAACTCGGGGTCGACCAAAATGCGCCCGCTGTGCTCGTCGGTGATGATCTTCCGGCGCGCCGCGATCTCCATTTGTCTTTGCGGTGGAATGGTGAAAAAGGATCCACCCGAAGCGCCTCGATCCACTGCCACAACGGCCAGGCCATTGCGCGAGTTGTCCCGAATTCGGCGATAGGCCTTCAGCAAGCGGTCATCCAGCTTCTTGCCATAATCCTTCGATACTTTGATCAGCGCCTCTTCCTCCGTTTTGGTCTCTTCGAGGATGGTGTTGAGCTCATTCTTCTTGTGGTTGAGATGATCCACACGTGACTGCAGCTTTTCTTTGACCTCATCGCACTGCTCGGTTTTCTGTTCCAATTGGAACTTGTGCTCCTTGATGCGCTTTTCTGCAAGCTGGATCTCGAGTTCCTGGAATTCCATTTCCTTGGAGATCGCATTGAATTCGCGGTTGTTGCGCACGTTTTTCTGCTGCTCGTCGTACTTCGCGATCTTCGTCTCGCACTCTTTGATCAGTTGCTTCTTGGATTTAACCGCATCCTCCTGCACCTTGATGTCGTCCTCCATCTTTTGCACGCGCACTTTCATTCCATCTATCTCATCCTCGAGATCTTCAACTTCCAATGGGAGCTCTCCACGAACATTGCGGATCTTGTCTAACTCCGATTCGATCAGTTGCAGATCATAAAGCATTCTCAACTTGTCTTCAACGGAAATCTCTTTTTTGCTCATGCTATGTGTAAGAAATGGGGTTAGTCGGCTTTTCGGACAAACGAACTGCAAAAGTAGCAAAAGATCGAAGCTTCTCGACGAGTAAATCACAGCTGTATTGTTCGCCCTCGTAATGCCCGATATCCGCCAAGAGAATGCGGTTGTCTGCCTCGAAGAAGTCGTGGTATTTGATATCAGAAGTCAGAAACACATCTGCAGAGGCAGCCACCGCATCTTCCAAAAGAAAAAAGCCCGAGCCGCCGCAAAAGGCCACAGAGCGAATCAACCGATCCGGCACGCGACTGTGACGGATCACTGGAATGTTCAAGGCCTCTTTGATTTGTGTGAAAAGTGCTTCAGGCCTGAGGGGCTCTTTCAACAAACCGATCATACCAGCGCCCCGATCCGCCTCTGGATTGAGAATCCGAAGCAGCTCGTAGGCCACCTCCTCGTAGGGGTGACAGCTGTTCAAAGCCGACAGAACAGACCGCTGATCCGAGTCCTTGAGAATGACCTCTAAGCGGAATTCCTCCTCCACAGACCGCACTCCGCTCGATCCTGTGAACGGGTCCGCCTTGGCGTTCGGACGAAAACTGCCCTTCCCCTGGATAACAAAACTGCACTCATCGTATCGATCTCCGACCTGGCCAGCTCCTGCTGCAAAAAGCCCTTCCCTGACCTTTTCCAGATGATCGACAGGCACGTATGTGACCAATTTGAGCAGGCGCTCTTGGAATGGCCGGAGGATGCGAAGATCCGAGAGACCCAATTTTTCACCTAAGCGGGCATTCACCCCATCGCTGGCATTGTCCAGATTGGTGTGCGCCACCAAAATACCAATGCCCTTCTCTATGGCCTTGATGACGGTTCTCTGGACCCAGTGATCGGAGGTGAGTTGTTTGATGCCTTTGAAGATCAGGGGGTGGTGTGCCACGATGAGCTGGCAATCCTGCTGAACGGCCTCTTCGATGATGTCCTCAGTGACATCCAGGCTGACGAGCACTCCCCGAACAGCTGCCTCCCTTTTTCCTACCAAAAGGCCCACATTGTCATAGGACTCGGCCCAGGATGCGGGCACCCATTCGTGCAGCTTTTTTTCTATTTCACCAATGGTCATGATCCTGCGGAATTGAATGTGATGATCGTTCGCTTGTCAAATGTAGATATCCTCCGGTCTTTGGTCTGCTGCTGACAGGGAAGCACAAAAAAGCCCCGCGATTGCGGGGCTGTTCGATCACCTGTGAAGACGAATTCACTTCTTTGACTTCTTCTTGTCTTCGTCGGCCTGCATATCTGCCTTGAGCTGGGAGAGTGCCTCGATATCGCCCAAGGTGGAACGCTCCACATTGGATTGGATCTTCTTGACATTCTTGCCGGTCTCTTTGGCCTCCTTCGCGTCGTTCTCCTTTTGGACATCTCCGTGGATCTGACTGTGGGAAACCACCACGCGGCGACCTTCTTTGTTGAATTCGATCACCTTGAAGTCGGCTACCTCGCCGGCCTTGAGCTGACTGCCGTCTTCCTTGCCCATATGGCGGCCCGGAATAAAGGCTTCCACCCCGATGTTCTCAAAGGTCACGGTGGCTCCGCGGTCCACGATCTCATTCACCTTTCCTTCCAGGATACTTCCCTCCTCCATCAAGGTGGCGTAGGTATCCCAAGGATTGTCGGTGACCTGCTTGTGTCCGAGGCTGAGTTTTCTATTGTCCGTATCGATCTCGAGTACGACCACTTCCATCAGACTTCCCACGGAAGTGAATTCACTTGGGTGTTTGATCTTCTTGGTCCAACTCAGATCGGAAATGTGGATCAGCCCGTCAATACCCTCCTCCAATTCGACAAAAATGCCAAAGTTGGTGAAGTTGCGCACAGTACCCTTGTGCTTGCCTCCTTTTGGATATTTGGACGTAATGTCGGTCCATGGATCAGGCGTGAGCTGCTTCATGCCCAAAGACATCTTGCGCTCTTCCATATCCAGCGAAAGGATGATGCACTCTACTTCCTGTCCTGTAGTGACAAAATCCTGTGCACTTCTCAAGTGGGTGCTCCATGACATTTCTGATACATGGATCAACCCCTCAACACCGGGCAAGATCTCCACGAAGGCACCGTAGTCGGCAATGACCACGACCTTTCCTTTGATCTTGTCGCCAACGCTGAAGTTCTTGTCGGCCAGCTGATCCCAAGGATGGGCTTCCAGCTGCTTGATGCCCAACTGAATGCGCGTCTTGCTCTCGTCGAAATCGAGGATAACGACATTGATCTTCTGATCGAGCTCCAGCATTTCAGATGGATGGCCCACACGGCTCCAACTCAGATCTGTCACGTGTACGAGTCCATCCACACCACCAAGGTCGACGAACACGCCGTAAGAAGTGATGTTTTTGACCACTCCTTCGAGTACCTGACCTTTCTCGAGCTTGGAAATGATCTCCTTCTTCTGTTCTTCAAGGTCGGCTTCGATGAGCGCCTTGTGCGATACGACCACATTTTTGAACTCATGGTTGATCTTCACGATGCGGAACTCCATGGTCTTGTTCACATAAGCATCGTAATCCCGGATCGGCTTGACGTCGATCTGTGAACCGGGAAGGAATGCTTCGATGCCGAAAACATCCACGATCATACCGCCTTTGGTGCGGCACTTGACGTATCCATTGACGATCTCCTCAGCAGCGTGTGCTTCGTTCACTCGGTCCCAGGCTCTGATCTGACGGGCCTTTTTATGGGAAAGGACCAACTGGCCGTTTTTGTCTTCCTGCTTGTCAATGAGCACTTCGACAGAATCACCCACCTTCAGTTCCGGATTGTAACGGAATTCGTTGAGGGACACAACGCCCTCGGATTTGGATTCGATGTCAATGATGACCTCACGGTCGGTTATGGTGATGATCTTCCCGTCCACCACCTGATGCTCGGCGAGCGATCCCAAAGTGGCTTCGTACATCTTTTCCTCCTCTCCGACGTCTGCACCATCCTGAAGCACATTGGACTCGAGCGCGTCCCAATCCACTTCCGCTGGAGAGGCATTCATCAACTCAAAACTGTTCTCCTCTTCTTCAGCCGTCTCCTCCGCAGCAGGAGCTTCCTTCTTTTCTGGCTGCTTGGCTTTTTCTTCGGCTTTCGGTTCTTCCGCCTTCGCTTCCTCGGTGGCTGCTTCTTCAACCGCCTCTTCGGCAGCTGCCTCAGGGGTCTCCTCCTTGGCTTCCTCTGCTGTCTCTTCGGCGCTGGCTTCCGGGACATCTTCGGCAGGAGTTTCAGCCTCTGCTGCCTCTTCGGCTACAGGGGCCTCCTCTGTTGTTTTTGCTTCTGGGGTTTCAACTGCTTCAGTTGTTTCTGCCTGATCAGCAGATGCAGTTGTTTGGTTTTGGGTCACTTCCACCTTTTCAGTTTCTTCGACCTTCTTATTTGTTTCTTCTGACATGAAGAATACATTGTATCCATCCGATGTTCCGATACGCCGCGGCGGGCATCTTTTGGAGTTGTTTGACTTTCTCTTATCCCTTTTCGTGTATCCGAGGCCGCTGAAAAGGGCTGCAAAAGTAGGTTGAAACGATCGATTGTGAAACAGCACATTCCATCATCCGAGGGAATGGACATTGCGGCTCCTATTCAACAAAGCTTCTGTCCGGCAAAATCAGCCGAGCTCATGAGGAGAAAAACGGCCTTTTCATGACTGTGCTTTTCGAGTGCTCCGGGCAGTCGGTCTCCCTGAGTGATCACCTGAAGATCTTCTCTCTGAAAGTGAGCCGCAAGCATCTGGGCGTCGAGCTCAGGTAAGCGTTTTTGGCGCACCACTTCAGGATCGAAGGTGACCATGGCCTGATCGGCCGCATCCAAACTCCCCGCATACTGAGGAAGGAAGTCCGGATTCAAACTGCTGTAGGTGTGCAACTCCAACAGAGCGATGAGCCTTCGGTCGGGAAACTGCTCCCTTACCGCCTGCACGGTCGCGCGAACCTTCGATGGCGCATGTGCAAAATCGCGGAAGTACAGACCATTTTCACTTTCTGCCACACGTTCAAGTCGTTTGCTCGCGCCTGCAAAGCTTGTGATGGCTTCGTAAAACTCATCGTCCATGACCCCCAGGCGATTGCAGATAAGACGGGCACCTTCCAGATTTTGCAGATTGTGTCCTCCGAAGATCTTCAATGGCACCTCGCCCTCGGGGGTCAGTAAAAGGCAGCCCTCCTGAAATGGCCTGGCCTCTGGTGTGGTATACGGCACCGTGCGAATGGAGCCCTCCTGCTGGCTTATCATTGCCTCCAACTCTGCATCCTCGCTGCAATGGACCAAGGTTCCCGAATCTTCAATGGTCTGAATGAAGTGTGCAAACTGCGCGCGATACTCCTCCTGACTTGGGAAGATATTGGCATGGTCCCAGGCCACACCGCTGATCAACGCGATATGGGGTTTGTACCAAAGGAACTTGGGCCTCGGGTCCAAAGGAGAACTCCCGTATTCATCTCCTTCTATGACAATGAAATCCACATCGGGATCCAATCGCACCATGCGTTCAAATCCATCGATCTGCGCTCCAACGAGATAATTCACGGACTGACCGACCTGCTGCATGACATGCAGCACCATGGAGGTGATGCTCGTTTTGCCATGACTGCCGGCAATGACCACCCGGGTGCAGTCTTTGCTCTGCTCGTAGAGATACTCAGGATAGGACATGATGACAAGACCCATGGTCTGTGCCCGTGCGAGTTCAGGATTGTCCTTTTGGGCGTGCATGCCCAGAATGATCAGATCGATATCGTTGGTTATTCGCTCTGGAAACCAACCTTCGTCGGGCAAAAGAGAAGCGGCCTGAAGACGCCCTTTTGACGGTTCAAAAAAGTGGTCGTCTGAACCGCTGACCGCGTTGCCCTGGGCCTGAAGCTCAAGGGCCAAATTGTGCATTGCGCTGCCGCCGATCGCGATCAAATGGATGCGTGCCATGGGTTCAAAGATATCTGAGCCAATGGCTCATTCAAGACGAATTAGAACTCCTTAACGAACAGAAGCCGAAAAATTCCGAATGAACTTGAGTGCCAACGGACGATCCTGCGGACTGCCGTGTGCCGTGGTCTCTAAAAATGGATCGATGCTGCCGCCAGGACCATCGAACCAAGCGTCCGCGTCAAATACCAATGGCAACCACACCGACGCTCCGTCATCGGCTTCCAAGTCGATCGGAATGACGAGATCTCGCTGGTAGAGATCGTTGTTCCCTGGATGATAACTAAATGCCTGATCATCCGAACTTCCGATCATGCCCGGCGCATTGACCCGTCCTTCAACCATCACGAATCGGTACTGACTCGCCCAAGTCCAGAACATTCCATATGCGGCGCTTAGCGGATCTTCGAGCGGAACTGAGCTCGGGTCGGTCGCATTTTGTACAGAGTCCAGGCCCACGTTGAGCATGAGCGCAACATATTCTCCTTCGGGCACATTGTACCGAATCGAACGCCTGTCCTCCATTCCCTGTACCGGTTCTTCCAGGTCGAAGAACCCATAATCGGCAAGCCAAAGGGTATCGCCCTCTTCATCTACCAGACGGAGATAGGAATAGTAGAACCGGATGGTTTCCAAAAGAATCTCCGTGGAGTCGTTCAACTGGAAGACAGAACCCGGATATTGCGCGCTGTTGTTGGCTCTCAACGCCACCGAGATCGACAGAGAAGAAGGACCATCGTCCCGGTCATCATCGTCATCGTCCTCACAACTTGAAACCAGACCAAAGGCGAACAGCAAAAAGATCAAATGGAGGAACTTATTCATGCCCTGCATTTAGTACATGACAATGCTTGTATCCAACTGAAGACGGAGCAGTTGCGCAAATGCGTAATCTGTAGCGTCCGAAGACTGGCTTTTGATCTCATCCACTGTGAGCAGATCGAAGGGCTGCATGATGCGATCGACATCGACGACCACCTCAAAGGAGGCATCCACATCGGAGACGATGCTGAAGTTCTTATTCCTGGACCGCGTCAGGCTGAGGCTGTCGGCCATTTCATAATCAAAGGTGAATTCGGTAGAGGCGGAATCCGTCACATCCCACACTTTGCCTTTGACCTTCAGAAATGAATATCCGCTGTAATTACCTGCCGCTCCCCGGTACAGATCCGGATCGCGCAAACCAGAGGCCAGCGAGAACTGGGATGGATCCTTCATATTGTCAAATTCATCCAAGCCAATGGTAAAACCATATGAACCGGAATAACTGCCTGTGGGCAGCTCCAACAACTGATAATCCCGGACTTCAGGGATGATCACGAAGAAATTTGTCGTGTCTTTGATCGTATCGCCCAAGTGGGTAATAAAGAAGTCGCTGACGATCATCTTGATCTCATCGATCTGATACGGATTGCCCGCCGCATCGTAGTAGATGGAGTCCTTGGAGAATTCAGCGCCCTGATAAGAGAAGAAGACGCGGAGACCTACGTTGCGTTGCGTACCGCTGCTGTCTCCACCTACGGAGATGTCCTTTGTACAACTGCCCAGCGAAGCGAACAGGATGAAAATCCCAATGATTCTAAGTAAGATGTTCACGTGCTATAGATTATAGTTTGTCCTGAAAACAGAAAGAACAAATATCCAATTCTTCAACCAATCTGTCAGAACGAACGAGTCTCCACCAAGCGTTTGGGTGTGTAGTGCCGCTCTGACTGCTCAATGGCTTCCATGATCCGGTCCATGATCAGCTGGGCGTCCTCTCCCGCTTCGTAGGAGATCGGTGGTTTGATGCGCACACTGAGTGTACATCCGCGTTTTTTCATCAGCAGCCCTCTTTTGTTGAAAGCCCGCCTGAACCCCTCGACCACAACAGGAACGACAATGGGCTCATATTCCTTGATGATCTTTGCTGTGCCTCTTCTTCCAGGCATGAAGGGTTTGGTCGTTCCCTGTGGAAAAGTGATCACCCAGCCGTTCTCGATGGCCGTAGTGATCTTCTGCACATCCCTGGGATCCACATTCCGATCGACATTTTTCCCTGCTGCGCGCCAGGTTCTTTTGATGCTCACCGATCCGACGTAGGCAAATAAGCGCGGAAGGATCCCTTTTTTCATGGTCTCCACCGCTGCTATGAAATAAACATTCAGCCGTGGGAACAGTATGGGCCAATAGGTGTCAATGCCCGAGTAACGGTTCCACTTGGCGTGGTTGAAGATGTGGTACATCGCGGCCACATCGGCGAAATAGGTCTGGTGATTGCTGACGAAAAGCACGCGCTTATCGGGCAGGCCTTTGAGATTTTCCGCGCCACTGACCAAGGTGCGGTTGGCCATGGTGAACCGATAATAGGTGATCGAGCCAAAAACGATGACGATCCACCTCTTGATCAGCAAATAATTGCCGAAAGCGTCCTTTTTCAAAAAAGCCATCAAGGGGCGAAGATAGGGCTGTCTTGAGGGAACAGATCAAAACGAGATGTTCTCGTCCTGCGCAGTGGTGGCTTTTTTACCTTCGCTACAAATTCAAATTCAGTGCAGGAACTGATCACCATCACTTGGGATATGGGCAAAGGGATTCCCCTGGGCTCCTTTACGCTGAGATTCTATCAGTTGTTGTTTGCCAGTGGCTTCATACTTGGGTATTTCCTCATGCGGCGCTTTTTCAGAAAGGAAGGCTTGCCCGACGAACTCCTGGACAAACTACTGACCTACATGGTCATATCCACCATCATAGGTGCGCGTCTCGGACACGTCTTTTTCTATCAGTGGGATTACTACTCCGCACATCCAGGCGATATCCTCAAAGTCTGGGAAGGCGGGCTCGCGAGCCATGGTGCGGCCATTGCGATCATCATTGGCATGTACCTTTTTTCAAAAAGAGAAACCGGAAAAAGCACGCTTTATATTTTGGACAAGGTGGTCGTGACGGTGGCCCTCGCAGGTTGCCTGATCCGCTTGGGGAACTTTTTCAATTCCGAGATCTACGGGCATAAAGCCAATTCCGCTATAGAAACGGTCTACACCGATCTGCCCAGGCAGGCCATTCTCCGATATTGGGACGAGGAAGTCAAGGACATTCGGTTTGCTTTCGAAGGAGAACATTTGGACACCGATTCGATCTCCTACCCGATCTATTCCATGGAAATCGATTTCGAAAAAGGCATAGATGAAACAAAAACACGGGAACTGCTGGACCGGCACGCCTACTACCTGAACGGCTTTCCGGACGACGACCGAAACATTCTGATCCCTTTGACCGACCGCAGCGTGGCCTATGAACTGAGGGGTACTGCGGAGACAGGATTGACAGCTTCCTTCACCGCTTACGGGATTCCGCGCTACCCCACCCAGCTCATTGAGTCACTGGGCTATTTGCTGATATTTGCACTGCTTTACAATATGTATCAAAAGGGTGCCTGGAAAAAAGAAGGCATGCTCTTCGGCGCCTTTCTTCTCACCGTATTCGGTTTCCGTTTTTTGGTCGAATTCCTCAAGGTGGTGCAGGTCGATGCAGAGAAGGGGATGAACTACAACCTCGGCCAAAGCCTGAGCATACCTCTTGTTCTCGCTGGTATCTTTTTCATCGTTCGCGCACTGCGCAAACCCGCTGCCGCATGAGACCCTTGATCGCATGTATTCTTCTTGCGCTCTTTGGTGCAGCTTCCTGCAGCAATGGCCCAGAAGAGCAAAAAAGAAAGAAGGCCACACCAAGCTATGAGCCTCAATTCAAAAAGGAAGGCACGCTGGCCTTTTTGAATGCGGAAAAGGATACGATGCGGCCCTTGCTCGATATTGAACTGGCCATCACCGACGAAGAGGTGCAGTATGGGATGATGTACCGAAGATCCATTCCGAAGAATACAGGAATGCTCTTCATCCGAGAACGGGAGGAACGGCAATCATTTTGGATGCGAAACACCTATGTACCCCTCGATATCATTTATATCGCCTCGGACTCAAGCATTGTGAGCATGGTGGAAAACGCCATTCCCCTCTCCGACATCGGACTTCCTTCCAAAGGCCCTGCCCAGTATGTCTTGGAAGTGGCTGGAGGCTTTTGTACACAACACAGCATTGAAGAAGGGCATTTCGTCCGCTTCTCGATCCTATCGGACTGAGCATTTCTTAATTCCGGACCTGCCCTGCCGATCCGTGACCTTTAAGATGTAGGTGGCCGGACTCAGCGTTTGAATGGAGATCAGGTCTCCAGACCGCACCTCACCGCTTTGGCAGCGAGCGCCCGATATTCCGAGGAGTTCATAGCGGTACACCTCAGGCGATGGAAAGCGCAAACTGATCGCCTCCTGCTCAAAGTGATGACGGATCTCAAAGTCCATCTGCGCGGCTTCATCCAAAGCGATGTTGCTCGAGGGCAACAAATAAACGTGCACACGATCCACCACCTGGCCGTTGACCAGAAGTTCCAACGCCTCCTGACCTGATGCATTTTGAAGCATATCGAGGGTTCCCTGATGAATGCCCTCCGGATAGGGTGAACTTCCCTGTGCGGACCATTGAAGCGCAGAACCGGTCAACTGGACCGTGGCCGTACGATTGCTGCGACCCGAGAGGACAACATTGGCCATTGTGCCGTAGCGCATGTACAGTGTGTCCGGATGGATCGTCCAGCTTTCTGAGGTGAGCGAACCGTTCTGCGCATAGGGACCCAGACGGTCGATCAGTACCGGATGGTCCACAAATGGGTTGCGGTTCTGCTGAAGGCTGGCGATCGCCTGGTTGCGGGTTCTCTCTGCCGCATTCGGTGGAAAAGCCGCGTGCCAGTTGCGCAGGACGGATTCCTGACCCGAAAGGAAATTGCTGTAGTCCTGGTACCTCAGCGCGAAATACAGCATGGCCCGGGCGGTTCGCCCTTTTTGAGCATCCCGTGGTTCAAAAACGCCATTGCCTTTTTTCGATCCTCCCTGCTGCCAGGAGGGCGAAGAGGTGACGATCCCGAAGGGAAGGTTGCCCCGCTGAGAATTTGAAGTGACGTCTGTGGGGAACAGATGGTGGATGTCACTGCGCATCGGCACGTTTGAATTGTAAAAGGACTGTGGGAAGGTGTGCTCGCAATTGAAGCTGTTCGAGTTGGCTCCAGAGCGCGTATTGAAAGAGGCCGTACGGCCTGTGTAAGCGCACTCTACCTGACCGTTTGAATTATCTATGCTCGCATACATCTGGTCGCGCGCTGAGCTATAGCCCAGATCGGTATAAGGGCTGGAGATACGGTTGCGCAGGGCCTGAAAGAGCGCCGTCCCCTCAAGGTCATTGGTGGAATTGTAGTAGCTGCTGGCGTAGCGACCGACGGCCTGGATCGGACAGACAAAACTCCCGTAAAAGCTGTCGGTATCGATGATGAGTCCCGAACTGTGATCAATGTTGTGTTCCACCTTCAGGCCCACCCAGAATGAACTGTTCCCCTGTGCCGGGACCTGAGCCGGAAGCGAATGCAGGAAGAAGGGTGATGAGCCGTAGAAAGTCGGCAGGTGGACCCTCCTGATGCCTACGTCCCTCGGCGCCATATTGACCAGATTGATCTGAAAGCTGTCCCGATCGGTTTCCAGCACCGTTCCAAAATTCAGTGAAGCGGGGGTCAGCTGAATCGTTTGAGCTTCGATCCTGAGAACGGACAGGATGAAAATGGCCGCGAGAATATGTTTCATCGATCTGGGGATAAGCCGCAAATATCGGTGGCTGTTGATAAAAGAAGTCAAAGAAAATCAGCGCCTTGCATGACAGGCAATCTGAGGACGTCCGTGGAGCCCTCCATATCCCTAACTTTACTCCATGCAAGTGGAAAAAACACCCAATTACACCCCTGACTATCAGTTGGATATGCCTCGCGAAATGGCTGGAGGCCGCATACAGCCTCAGGCTACAGAGTTGGAGGAAGCGGTATTGGGTGCCATGCTGATCGACGAACGTGCTCCCGGTCAGGTGATGGATATTCTGAGCAAAGAGAGTTTCTACCGCGAGGCCAATGGCGAAGTGTTCGATACCATGGCCCATCTTTTTCGTGAAGGCGAGAGCATCGATTTGTTGACGGTATCGGCCGCACTGAAAAAAAGAGGTCATCTCAAATCTGTTGGCGGCGATGCCTATCTGGCCAAATTGAGTCAAAAAGTAAGTTCATCTGCACACTGCGAGCACCATGCAAGGATCATCGCAGAAAAACACATTCAGCGTTCCCTGATCCGCATTGGATCGGAGATCGTTCAAGCGGCGTTTGATGAAACAAAAGATGTACTGGACCTGCTGGATGAGTCAGAAGAAAAGCTCTTCGACGTCACCAACGGGAACATCAAGAAGAACTACGAATCGGCGCAAAGCTTGGTCGAGCAGGCCATTCGGCGGATCGAAGAGATCGGTAAACGAGAAGGTTTTTCAGGGATTCCATCTGGATTCAAAGGAATCGATGAGATCACCAGCGGTTGGCAACCCTCCGATCTGGTCATCATTGCCGCACGACCTGGCATGGGAAAAACAGCCTTCGTACTTTCTATGGCCCGCAACATCGCCGTAGAGCACAAGCGACCAACAGCGGTCTTCTCCCTTGAGATGAGTTCCGTTCAGCTGATCACCCGACTCATTTCATCTGAAACGCGCCTTGAATCCGATACCTTGAGAAAGGGCAAGCTCACTGATGACGAGTGGCAACGCCTGACCAATCATGTGGAGCAACTCGAAAATGCCCCGCTCTACATAGACGACACCCCTTCTCTTTCGGTCTTCGACCTCCGGGCCAAATGCCGTCGACTGGTCTCTGAAAAGAAAGTCGAAGTGATCATTATCGACTACCTGCAACTCATGACGGGCGGCGCGACCAAATCCAGTGGCAACCGAGAACAGGAGATCAGCCAGATCAGCCGGTCCCTGAAGAGCATCGCCAAAGAACTGAAGGTTCCTGTCATCGCCCTCTCCCAGCTCAGCCGCGAAGTGGAAAAAAGGCCGAGCAAACGACCTATGCTCTCAGACCTTAGAGAATCGGGCGCGATCGAACAGGACGCGGATATCGTTTCCTTCATCTTCCGCCCAGAATACTACAAGATGGATACCTGGGAGAACGGAGAAAGCTGTATCGGGCAAGCTGAATTCATTATTGCAAAGCACCGCAACGGCAGTCTCGACGATGTGCGGATGAACTTCGAAGCAAGTGTGGCCCGTTTTTCTGATTTCCGACCCTTGTCGGATTACAGTGTTTCCGGCGCTGAAGGCGGCATGCAAACGATCTATGAATCAAAGATGAATGCAGAGGACTCCGGAGCGGAAGGTTCCGATGCCTATAATTCAGGTCCCATTGATCCGCAGGACAGTCCTTTTTAGTCTTCTTCTTTCGTCCTGGACCCTGCTGTCCGCAAGACTGCTCATCCCCATGGGAGAGAATGGACAGACCGATCACCTGAAGGCATATGGCATCGCCTACTGGGCTTTGGAGAATGGTCTGGAGATCCAATGGCTGCTCAATCACGAAGGCGGAAGCTTCTTGCTTCCCGATGCGGAAGCCATCCGAAAAGAGTGTCTCATACGCGGTGTTCGGTATGAAATTCTGGATGAGAATACCGCACTGCGTATGCTGGAAGATATTGAACGGCCTGAGATCAACAAGGCCGCCGTACGCCTGCAAAAAGCACCGCGGATCGCCGTCTACAGTCCAAAGGGAAAACAGCCCTGGGACGATGCAGTGACCCTGGTTTTGAGCTATGCGGAGATCCCGTACGACATCATCTACGATGAAGAGGTCCTGGCAGACGTGCTGCCGCTTTACGACTGGCTGCATCTGCATCATGAAGATTTCACCGGTCAGTATGGCAAGTTCTACAGCGCCTACCGTTTCGCTCCGTGGTACATCAACCAGAAGGCTCAAATGGAAGCGGATGCCCAGCGATTTGGTTTTGAGAAGGTCAGTGAACTAAAAAGTGCTGTCGCCGAAAAGATCCGTGCCTATCTGGTGGGCGGTGGGTTTCTCTTCGCCATGTGCTCGGCCACGGACAGCTACGACATCGCCCTGGCGGCTCAGGGGGTCGATATTTGTGAGGCCATGTTCGACGGGGACGGCAGTGAACCCGGATTCCAAGGGAAGATCGATTACAGCAGAGGCCTTGCTTTCAAGGATTACAAATTGGTCAAAAACCCAATGGAATATGAGTTCTCGGATATCGATATGACCACAAAAAGAAAGGTTCAGGCCCAAGATGATTATTTCCGGCTCTTCGAATTCTCTGCCAAGTGGGATGTGGTGCCCACCATGCTCTGTCAAAACCACAGCCGCATCATCAAGGGGTTCATGGGCCAGACCACCTCTTTCGATCGCTCCCTGATCCGATCCGATGTGCTGATCATGGGCGACAACGAATTGCTGGGAGAGGCACGCTACATCCATGGTTCGCTGGGAAAGGGCACCTGGACCTTTTACGGCGGACACGACCCCGAAGATTATACCCACCGTGTGGGAGATCCCCCCACCGAACTCGTTCAACACCCGAACTCCCCCGGTTACCGACTCATCTTGAACAATATCCTCTTCCCTGCGGCCAAGAAGAAGAAGGAAAAGACCTAGTTGAAAAAGCGCCAGTTGATCCCCGCCCGAAAGAAGTAATCCGGCAGCGGATATCCGGGCGCCGCCCAATAATCGGTTGGAGAGAAAAAGAAATTCAGGTGTTCGAATTCCAAATAGAACTCAGCCCTGCCCAAGCGCATATTCAAAAAGAGATCCAACAAGGGGAAATCACCGAGCCTCTGCCCCTCTTGATTGTAGAACACATTGGCATAGGGGTCATATGCCCTCATGCGGTAATTGCTGAACCAAGTGAAGGCCAGACCAGGCTGCATCTCCAGCACACGATCGAACAGGTAGAACTGCACATGCAGACTTTGTCGGGTGTAGACGCTGGGAAGCCTTAAGAAAAGATCATCTTGAGCTGTCTCTTGCCAGCAGATCCGATTGTTCCAGCTTAGAATTCCCCAACGATAGGTCGAGTTCCAGCTGACCGATAGATAGTTGCTCGCCTCTTCTGCCTGCTGTGGAGAGATGCTCGTATCGAAGTAAACCGGACGATCCCAGCGAAACAGTCGCAGCTTGAGCTCGCCCGCCTTTTCCAGTTCCATCCGCAGACCAAGTTCACTTCGGGTCATCATCTCATAGGTCCTGTTCCATGCCTTGTAGTTGGACGTATAGCGATACCATTGAAAACCAGGCAATGCGCGGGTGATCCGCAGATAAGGCAAAAAGCGGAATCTTTTTCCAGAGAATCCGGTCTCTGCGAACAGATCCAAACCGCCCTGACGGTCGCCCCCAAGAACGTAGTTCAGGCGCAGGCGCAGCGGAAAAAGATCGGCCACGACGGTTGTCATATGTGCCCGGAGGCCCAGGTTGTTCTGTACGCTTCGGTAGTTCACACCTTCATTCGAACTGCTGGACAGCCAAAGGGCGGCTCCGAGATCCAATGCGCCCTTAAGAGACACACCCAAAGAGTTTTCCACCCGCTCGAAGTGGGTACTGTCCTTTGTTATGTTGTTCTGCAAATTGGGCGGAGGCGTTTCTGTACCAGGAAAATCACGGTAGACATAGGACTGACGCAGATAGGAAAATCGATGATCGATCTGGAGTTTCTCAAGCCATCCGGAGTAAGCCGAGTCCTGACTGCGATTGATGATCCGGAAGGACTGATCGAAGAGCATGGAACGGTTCCGAAGCTGTTGTTCGCCGGTAAGAGATACCACTGGAACAATGGACCGGTCTGTTATGCTGTTCGCTGTGAATACTGAATCGTCCAACAGTCCTCCATTGGCTTCCATTTTAATGGTTCCCGTATTGACACCTCCATGAAAGGCGTATTGCCCCTCTTTCGTTGCATAATGGAGGGTCAAGAGCACATCACTCTGTTCCACCTGCTGCCGCTGATAGGCACCGAGCGAATTCAACCGATTGAATTCAAAGAAGAAATTCAGGCGTTCATGCACATTTTGGGTATGGAACAAGCGGAATTTTTGTCCACGTTCATAGCCTTGTCTGTAGTCCGCTTCAGTCAGGGCCGCACGCACATCAAAATACTTCCAGCGATCCGGATGTCGAAAGTGCTGGTCGAACGCGGGATTTCCAAAGTGGGTTGCCGGAGTCAGTTCTGAATGGGATATCAAGTTCTGTCGCCAGCTTCCTTGATTCCCCAATGGGAGAAATCCGTAGGCATCATCGATCAATGGCTCCTGAGCAAATACCTCGTACACATTCAAATTTGTATCCAGAGGCATCCACTCCCCGTTCCACAGTTTGGAGCGAAAGGGAAAATCTTCACTTTGTGCCTGAAGCAACAAGGGGCCAAAGAAAAGAAGGGCCAAGCATGTAAAGTATCTGAACACCGCGAACGAAGATAATGGCTCTCTCAAAGCCCTTGCATACCCGACATGCAAAGAAGATGAGCTGCAACGGCTTCATATCATTTGTGTATACTCATTTGTAGCGCTCAAAAAATTCCATTTACTTGTAGAGGTTTAATTTTTTTATCATTTAATTCTTACAAAATCAATTCATTATGAAAAGAGAACACTATCTCTCGATCATGCGCGATTTTTTTCACCAAGTGCATACCCGTTTGCCGAAAGGCCGCGGCATGGGAGCCGAATTGGGCGATCTTTTGGGCAAAAGTGAAAACACCATTTACCGAAAAGTCCGGGGCGAAATTGGCATACCGGTCGAAGAATACATCGTCATCGCCCGCCATTTTGGCGTGGAGCTTCCGCTCTTTGAGGATCAAAAGAATATGCGCTTCTCCAGGAACTGCAATTTCAGCCAGCCCACCGAAGCACAAAAAGCCTATCAGGATCTACGCTTTTGGCTCAATCGAATAACACATGATTCGGACGCGCAGCTCATCGTGATCAGTCCGTATCTCAGCCCTCTGCACTTTTTGAACGATCGCAACATCAAGGCACTGCTGCTCTGGGAATGGATCGGACAGTTTCGCTTTTCATCATATGAAGACATGATGAAGTCCCAACATTTCCCGTACAACTTCGATCAGCTTCAAAGTCAACTATTGAGCACACTTCGCAGATGTCCTATAACGGAATTCCTCCACAAGGACGGCCTCAAAATCCATTTGGCCCGAATCGGTAAAGCCATAAAAGCCCACTTCATCAGCACGGAAGATGCAACGGCTATTCTCAACGCACTGGCCGGACATTTGTCCGATATGGAGCGCTCAGCTGAGAAGGGCAGTAACGCACTGGGGCAGCGATACAATCTCTATCTACTCGACGAGCAGTGTGCGCACAGCCTGTTCTTACACTACAGTTCTGGGCATGTGAACGGCGTGATGCTCAATACTGGACGCGGTAACTTTTTGGAAACGGACAGCAGCAATTATTGCGAGACTGTCCTCCCCATCCTGACCGACCTCAAAGAGAACAGCTCCATAATAAGCGGATGCAATAAAACGCAAAGAACAGAACTGTTCCAGCATTATCGGATGCAGATCAATAAGATGAAACGTGGGCTCAAGGCCAAGGCTGCCTGATCTGAAACAAAAAAAGCCCCTGCCGAGGCAGGGGCTTTGAAGTTGGCGACGACATACTCTCCCAGGTGTTACCCCAGTACCATCTGCGCAAGCGG
>CATILC010000186.1 GCA_949516455.1 Flavobacteriia bacterium
ATGCACAAATTCTCCGAGGATACGAGGCAATATTTGGTCGAGACCGTGATCCCCGAGGGCTCACCGCTCATAGGGAAGAACATCGAGGAAGCGGGTCTGCGGAATCTCGCAGGCGTGTACTTAGCGGAGATCATTCGCGCCAATGGTCGTGTGGTCACGGCGGCCAAGCCCAATGAGATCATCCGCGAAGGCGATCTGCTCTTTTTCGCAGGCGACACACAAGAGGTCATGGGACTCATCAGGCAACAAGAAGGCCTGGAGCTCAGTAAAAAGAGAAAACTGAATATCTCGGAAGAATTCGGATTGGTGGAGGCCATTGTCACCTATAATTCCCTGCTTGCCGGAAAAACGGTCAAGGAATTCGGTTTCCGGGAATACTACGACGGGGCGATCATCGGCATACACCGAAACGGCGACAAGATCCGGGGAAAGATCGGAGAGACCCGATTGGAGACTGGTGATCTGCTGCTGATCAGCTCAGGCGCTGATTTCCAGAAACGAGTAGGGCAGGACAAGAATTTGCTGTTGATCTCCGAGCAGAAAAAAGGCGAACGCGCCTCTTCCGGACGCCGGGGCCTCTTTCTGATCGGTGTGCTCGTATTGGTTTTGTCAGTGCTTCTTCCCGCATCGCTTCTGGGCATGGAAAAGCCCGGTGGCCTCCTTCGGCTGCACGAGGCCCTCTTTCTGATGTGCGGTCTGCAATTCGCTTTGGGGATGATGGACAGCGAGGGCATTAAGAAGAATGTGAGCCTGGACCTTTTGATGATCCTCGCATCGGCTCTGACCTTTGGTTCGGCGCTGCTCAATTCAGGAACAGCCGAGGTCATTGCGCAGGGATTCATTCATCTCTCCGATGGTTTAGGCGGCATGCAGATCGGTCTGGCCCTATTTCTTTTGACCTTCCTGCTCACATCCTTTGTCACGAACATAGCAGCCGTTTCCGTGGTGTTTCCGATCGCCTTGGTCATCAGTCAGGACATGGGCATGAGTCCACTTCCGTTCATTATGATCACGGCCTTCGGTGCAAGTGCCTGCTTTCTGACGCCTATGGGCTACCAGACCAATTTGATGGTGTACGGACCCGGTGGATATCGCTTTCGGGATTTTCTGCGCGCAGGATTTCCCCTGACGCTGCTTTATGGAGCGGCTGTATTGACGTTTTTCGGATGGAAATATCAACTCAACTGGTAAATGGAAAAAGAGAAACTGCATATCATTCCACATGACCATGCGATCGACCGGTCGGATCGAGAACGATTGTTGGCCCAAAAAGCCCAATTGATCTGGTTTGTCGGACTTAGCGGATCAGGGAAATCCACCCTGGCCAGCCGGGTAGAGCAGGAGCTGCATCAGATGGGACGCCTGACCTACATTCTCGATGGAGACAATGTTCGCAGCGGATTGAACAAGGATCTGGACTTCAGCGAAGCCAGTCGGATGGAGAACATTCGCCGGATCGGTGAGGTCAGTAAACTCATGGTGGATGCGGGTCTGGTGGTGATCACCGCCTTTATTTCTCCCTTTCGTTCCGACCGTGAGACCATTCGTGAATTGGTGGGCGCGGATCGCTTTGTCGAAGTCCATGTGGACTGTCCGATCGAAGAATGCGAGAAGAGGGATGTCAAGGGACTCTATGCCAAAGCCAGGCAGGGTCTGATCTCCAATTTCACCGGCATCAGTTCGCCTTTTGAGGCGCCGGAACAACCGGAGGTGCGCGTGCAGACCCATTTGAACGATATAGACGAGTGTACAAATACGATCATCAATTACCTTAAAAACCAAGACGCATGAGCAGCTATCACCTCACGCATTTGCGGGAACTGGAGGCCGAATCGATCTATGTGATCCGAGAGGTCTATGCCCAGTTCGACAATCCGGCCATTCTCTTTTCCGGCGGAAAGGACTCTATTGTGGTCACGCATCTGGCCCGAAAGGCCTTTGCGCCTGCCCGGATCCCCTTTCCACTGGTGCACATCGACACCGGGCACAATTTCCCTGAAACCATGCAATTCCGCGACGACCTGATGGAGCGTATCGGCGCCAAGCTCGTTGTTGGAAGCGTGCAGCAGAGCATCGACCAGGGGAGGGTCAAGGAGGAATCCGGCATCAATGCCAGCCGGAACGCCCTGCAGACGACCACGCTTTTGGACACCATCGAAAAGAACAAATTCGATGCGGCCATGGGCGGAGCCCGAAGGGACGAAGAAAAAGCCCGGGCAAAGGAGCGATTCTTCAGTCATCGGGACGATTTTGGCCAGTGGGACCCGAAGAATCAGCGACCTGAGCTCTGGAACATATTCAACGGCAAAAAGAATATGGGCGAGCACTTTCGGGTGTTCCCGATCTCCAATTGGACGGAGATGGATGTCTGGCAGTACATCCTGATGGAGAACATTGACATCCCCAGCCTGTACATCGCGCATGAGCGGGATGTGATCTGGCGGGACGGCAGCTGGCTGCCCATGTCAGAGTACATCAATCTGCGGCCCGACGAAAAGGTCGAGCGCAAGAAAGTTCGCTTCCGTACGCTGGGCGACATCACCATCACCGGTGGAGTGGAGTCCGATGCGGATTCTTTGGAAAAGATCATTGAGGAAGTGGCGGCATCCCGCAATACCGAGCGCGGGATGCGGGCCGACGACAAGCGAAGCGAGACCTCGATGGAAGACAGAAAGAAACAAGGCTATTTCTAACCAAAAAAGAAAAGAGACATGTCAGACGGTTATTTAGATATGGAACTGCTTCGCTTTACTACGGCGGGCAGTGTGGACGACGGGAAGAGCACACTCATCGGACGTTTGCTCTACGATTCAAAGTCCATTTTTGAGGATCAGATCGAACAGGTGAAGGCCACTTCAGAGCGAAAGGGTCTGGAGCATGTGGATCTGAGCCTGCTCACCGACGGATTGAGGGACGAGCGGGAACAAGGGATCACGATCGATGTGGCCTACCGCTACTTCGCGACCCCAAAGAGAAAGTTCATCATTGCCGACACGCCGGGCCACATCCAGTACACCCGGAACATGGTCACAGGCGCATCCACAGCCAACCTGGCGCTCATTTTGGTGGATGCCCGGAACGGTGTGATCGAACAGACCAGAAGGCACAGCTACATCGCAAGTCTTCTGCAGATCCCGCACCTGATCGTATGCATCAACAAGATGGATCTGGTCGACTATAAGGAGGAAGCCTTCACCAAGATCGTGAGCGATTACGAGGATTTCGCCTCGAAACTGGACGTGAACGACATCCGCTTCATTCCCATCAGCGCTTTGCATGGAGACAATGTGGTGGAACGCTCGGATAAGATGGACTGGTACGATGGATCCACCTTGCTCTACAGCCTGGAGACCATCCACATCGGTTCGGATCAGAACCACATCGATGCCCGTTTCCCCGTGCAGACCGTGATCCGTCCGCACAGCGACGAATACCACGACTACAGGGGCTATGCCGGTCGAGTGGCCGGAGGTATTTTTCGCCCAGGAGACGAAGTGATCGTACAGCCTTCCGGTTTCAAATCGAAGATCCGCTCGGTCGACACCTTGGATGGCCCCATAGAACAGGCCTTTCCACCTATGTCGGTGACCTTGACCCTCGAGGATGATATCGATGTCAGTCGGGGAGATATGATCGTTCGCGAGAACAATCCGCCACGGTCCTCACAGGATCTTGAGGTGATGCTTTGCTGGCTGAATGAAAGCCCCATGCTCACCGGCGGCAAGTACGTGCTGCGCCATACATCGAGCGAGTGCCGCGCCATGATCAAAGAGGTGGTCTACAAGGTGAATATCAGCGATCTGACGCGCAATATGGACGACAAGACCGCTGGCATGAACGACATCGTCAAAGTGCACCTGCGGAC
>CATILC010000187.1 GCA_949516455.1 Flavobacteriia bacterium
AATCCGTACACTTCGCCCACAAAAGCCACGATGGTGGTTGCCATCAGTGCTCCCACATTGATGCCGATGTAGAAAATGGTGAAGCCAGAGTCTCTTCTGGGATCTCCGTCTTCATATAGCTTTCCAACGATGGTACTGATGTTCGCCTTGAAATAGCCATTGCCTACGATCAGGGCACCCATTCCGATCAAAAGAGTGTGTTCGGTGCCCAGGAGAATGGTGAACTCACCGATGGCCATCAGGATCGCCCCGAGGATCACAGCAAATCGGTAACCGAGGTATTGGTCGGCCATTCTTCCGCCGAGGATCGGCGCGGCGTAGACCAAGCCGGTGTAGGCTCCGTAGATCAGCGCTGCGTCCGAGTCGCCCTTCATCAGAGATTTTACCAGATAGAGCGTGAGCAGCGTTCTCATTCCGTAGTAGCAGAATCGCTCCCACATTTCGGAAAAGAACAAGGTCATCAGACCATTGGGGTGCTGGATCTTAGCTGTACTCATGGTGTCGGTTTTTTCTTTATCGGTTCATCGAAGTAGCCGAAAGTAGCCATTTTTATATTCAGAGATTTTCGAGCAGAAAACGGGTCATCTTTCGGTAGAGGTGCATGCGTGTATTGCCTCCGCCGATGCTGTGGTTCTTGTCCGGATAGATGAACGAGTCGAAGGGAATGTCCGCCCGCACAAGTGCATCGATCATCCGCATGGTGTTCTGAAGGTGCACATTGTCGTCTGCACTGCCATGGATGAGTAAATAATTCCCTTTGATCTTTTCCACATGGCTGATGGGCGAGTGGTCGATATAATTCTGTTCGTTGTCTTCGAGCAGACCGTTGTAGCGCTCGGTGTAAATATTGTCGTAGAGGTCCCAGCGCGTTACGGGCGCAACGGCTATGGCCGTTTTGAATACATCGGCTCCTTTGCTCAAACACAGGCTGCTCATATACCCGCCGTAACTCCAACCCCAGATGCCGATGCGCTTGGCATCCACGTAGGGCAGGGTCTTCAGGTATTGCGCAAAAGCGATCTGGTCTTCTGTTTCCAGCCGTCCGAGGGTTTCGTAGGTGCATTTTTTGAAGTCCCGTCCGCGAGCGCCTGTTCCTCGGTTGTCCGCCGAGGCGATGATGTAGCCCTGGTCGGCCAAATGCTGGTACCACATGAAGTTGAACCCGTTGTACTCATCCTTCACCGTTTGTGATCCCGGCCCGCCGTAGACATAGCAGAGCACAGGGTATTTCTTGGAGGGATCGAAGTCCCTTGGCTTGATCATCCATGCGCTGAGTTCTGCTTCCACAGTAGGTGCCATGAAGAAGTCAGGCCATGATAGGTCGTATTTGTTCAGGCTGTTCTTTAGTTCCGTGTTTTGCTCCATCAGCCGAACCTTCTTCCAGCTTTTTGCCTCGTACAGGGTGTAGGTGGAGGGCGTGCGGCTGTCTTGCTCGTTGAGGATGCAGTAGGTCATCTGTGGGTTGAATGTCAGGCTGTTCCACCCTTTTTGTTTCGACAGAACCTTGTGTATTCCCTTTCGGTCCGTGCGAACGACTTCTCTTTGGTGCGGCGCATCTTTCCCGGGGATCTGATAGTAGCACCATTGTTTGTCACGATCGTAGCCGTAGAATTCGGTCACATCCCGGGCCTCTGGCGACAGGGCCTCGCAGCCTTTGGGTGTGCAGCGGTAGATGCGGTTGAATCCATCTTTGTCTGAATTGATCAGGAATTGGCCCTTGCCGAGGAATTCCATGACTTCCGGGAGTTCGAGATAGGCCGCATCCTTCGCCTCGTACAGCAGCTCCTGCTCGGTGCTCTTTGGATCGATGGAGAGCAGCTGCAAATGGTTCTGCTTTCGGTTGAGCAGGAGTGCGATCAGGTCCCCTTCCGGGGTCCAGTAGATCCGTGGCAGGTATTCTAATGGAAGCTCGATCTCAATTTCCTGCGTTTTGTCTCCCAGCTCATAGATCCAGAGAGATACCTTGGAATTGACTTCGCCCACTTTGGGGTATTTGAACACATCTTGTTGCGGGTAGCGTCCGCTGCCAAAGATGTCCATGCTGAAGACTGGTACTTCGGTTTCGTCGAAGCGTACATAGGCGATGTATCGACCATCCGGAGACCATTCAAAGGCCCTGTCATAACTGAATTCCTCTTCATACACCCAATCGGGCGTCCCGTTGATGATCTCATTCTCTCTGCCATCCGTTGTTACCTGGACCGTTTGATCGGACTTCAGGTCTTTTACATACAGATCATTGGCATGACAGAATGCGATCTTGTCCTGAGTGGGAGAGAAGGTGGCATTCCGGACGGCTTTATCGAATAGTGCGCGAAGGGAATTGTCGGCCCGCTGGTAAACAAAGTTCATTGCCAGCGTCGAATATCGGTAGATGGAGCGTGTTTGTGTGGTCAAAAGGATCGACTCCTCCTCGGGGCTGAAGCCAAAATCATCCACCTTGTCGATGGCCTCGAATTGCTCAGGATCGAAGAGCACTTCCTGCCTGGATCCATCCTCAAAGAGATAGCGGTCAATGGTCCGTGGCCAGCTTCGTCCAAAAGCTGCATAGCTCGATCCATTGTTCATCCCGGTGAAACCAGCCACCCCGCGGGGATAGAATCGATAATTCCTCCAGATGTCCTCGAGTTGAACCGTCTTCTTCTGTGCCACAGAGGTGAAGGCGAAGAGCAGAAGATAGAGAAAGGGCAGAAGTCGTGCGGTGCGCATGGTTTGAATGCTTTTGGTGCGTAGTGCAAAGAAAAGCGGAATGTGGCTACTTCACCCATCTGCGAATGCAGCGCCGCATAATGAAAAGACAATAAAATGTATATACCCTATTGGATAAGTAGGAAATAGAATTATTTTTGCCCGCAGAATTTGAAATGGAGACGCAACAGATCTACTTGCTCGTGATTCTTTCATTGGTCATTGCTGCCTTGGTGATCGACAAGGCAAGGCCGGCTCATGTCTTCACTGTGGGTGTGGTTTTGCTGGTGTTTGGCGGCGTGGTTTCCAGCGAGCTGTTCATTGAGAGCATGACCAATCATGCCATACTGAGTATTTTCCTGTTGATCATTCTTACGGCCGGCATCAACGAGCATTTTCCGCTCGAACGCTATCTGGACAGGCTCTTTGGCCAACGGGAGCGTCCTACCTGGTTCCTCTTGAAGATGGGTGGTTTCGTGACGGCCCTTTCATCGGTCATGAACAACACGCCCGTAGTGGCC
>CATILC010000188.1 GCA_949516455.1 Flavobacteriia bacterium
CGAAAAGAGCGACTCATCCAGGCGCTTGAGGAAGGTGAGCGTTCCGGTTTTGTTCAGGATCTCGATCCAGCGACCTTTCTCGATGAGATCAAACAAGCCCAGCGGGATGTCGGGAAATGAAACTGCTGATCAGTAAAGCGGCAACAAGGGACATTCGGGAGATCTGGCAATTCTCTGCAAGCAGATGGTCGGGAGCTCAAGCCGATCGATACTATGGAATGATCATGGACGAACTGCAGCAGTTGTTGGTGCGGCCTGACTCGGGTATTCCGGTCCGCGATCTGAAAGGGAACTATCTGAGATCCCGAGTAGGATCACATTTTATTTTCTATCGTATCGACAGGGAGCAGAGCGCGCTCATGGTGATCCGAATCCTTCACCAGCGAATGGATCCAGAGCGCAGACTCCACCCCTGATCCCCCCCTATATCTATTACGCGTGCGCGGGCATACGCACCTGAATCTCCATTTCTAAAACGAGATTTCCCATTTCTGACAAGCTTGTCAAAAAAGGGTCAGGACCTGCCCCTGGGGAATCTTTGCACCGAACTTAAAAATCAATTGATATGAGCAAAGCCTCTTCTAAAGTCCTACTGGACTACACCTTCGTGCTGGACGCCTCCGGTTCCATGAGTGCTGATGTACCTGAAGTACTCAGCGAACTCAATGAGCAGCTTTTGGAATTGAAGCAAAAGTATGAGGAAACCAGCAGACCTTGCCGCATCACCATCGTAAAATTCGATACGGAGTATGAAGTGCTTCGTCAGGATGAGCCGATCGAGAGCGTGGCCTACATCAGTGAGAAAGAATACTACAGCCGCGGAATGACGGCCTTGTACGACGCCATCGGCATTTCACTGAGCCGCACCCAGGCCCGCATCGATTACAAGGTGGACCGGGGCGAAGCCGAAGCCCTGCTGGTGGTCTATACCGATGGCGGGGAAAATGCCTCCAGGGAATTTGGTGGCGCCCGTTTGCGCCAGCTCATCCAGGAGGTGCAGGAAAAGGACGGTTGGAGTTTCGCCCTGATCGGATCCGACATGAGCGCCATCCGTGAAATGGAAGGCATGAACATGGATCGGAAGATGATGATGCACCATTCTCCACGGCAGAAGCGGGGCAGTATGGCCAGTGTGGTCAAATCTGTATCCGACTTCTACACAGAGAAGGAAGAAGCCTTCAATGTGGCCTGTGAAATGCCAGTGAACGAAATAGCTGAGGAGCGCGAGCGCCGGACGCAGGTCAGCAAATGGAGCAGGTTCAAGCGCAAGGACATGAAGTGATCGCATTTTGAATTTTGCGCAGAAATTTTATCATACAGCAGAGATTCTTTCGGGGATCTCTGCTTTTTCATCAAACACCCATCTATGCCCCAAACCCAAGTATACCTCTTGATCCCCACCTATGTTGGCCAAAACGACACCGTGGATGCCGCCTACGAACTGGCCACGAAGGTCGATCCCAATGGTCCCATCCGATTCCATCCGGTGGATTATCCCGAACCCGATCCCAAAGAAGAGCTCCG
>CATILC010000189.1 GCA_949516455.1 Flavobacteriia bacterium
ATGTCAGGTCGGCTGTGAGTTGTGCCGTGTTCAATGAACAGAGGAGTTCGCCCTTCTCTTCCAGCTTGCGGAGGTGTTCGGCGTAGGCCCTGATGTGTTCGTTGCTCTCGGCCTGTTGCGCAGTGGGAAGTTCGGAAGGGGTTTCAAAGGCGCCTTCGTAATAGTGATAGGGAATACTCAACCCCATAGAGTCTTTAATGATCCCGTACTCTCCAAAGAGCAGGATCTTGGCGTAGAACAGGGCTTCTTCAGTAACCTTCATATAACTGAACTCCATTGGGGTCCGTTGCCCACACGATCACAAATATACCGACCGTTACTAAGCATACTCAATTCATTTTCAACCCAAGGCATCACTTTTTGTTCTGAAGCGGCCGGGAAGAGCAGGTGCAGGTTGGCACCGGCATCCAAGGTGAAGCAGATCGGGGTGTCTGTTTCCTTCCGGAATTGACGGACGCTTTCGATGGCGGCCACTGTCCCAGGGCGCATGAGCAAATAGGGATCGGAAGCGCTCATCATCAGCGCATGCAGCGTCAGCGCCTCCAACTCGACGAGTTCGATGAAGCGCTGAAGGTCTCCTGTGCTCAGGATGTTCATCATTTCCTCAACATGGTCAAAGGCCTGCAGAATGCGGGCTTTTCCAAACACATGTCCGTCCATCAGGGCATGTCCAGCGGTGGAGGAAACAGACTTCACGCCTTCATCGATCAGCAAAATGACGTCGTGGAAATCTTTGAAAACGGGATGCAGGCGCTGGGACACATCGAGGCCGCGGATGTCTGAGCTCCCTTCGATCTTCGGATGGGCGCCCCAAACAGCAGCCTTGGGGAAGAGCGACCGACAGGCGCTGCCCGATCCCAGCCGAGACCATTCAGAGGCCCTGTTCAGATCGACCTGCGGCACATTTCTCAGACGTCGGATTCCCTCCTCAATGGCCAGCGAAAGGGCGCTGAATGCCGAGGCGGAACTGGCGATCCCGCTGCTGTGCGGGAAGCTGTTTTCAGATTCGATCTCAAGGCAGTGGCCATGCAATTCAGGTGCACTGTCCATGATGCGTTCGAAGAAAGCATCGAGTTTGGGTGTGAAGGTCTTTTGTTCCTTTCCATGGAAACTAAAGCTGTATCCAAATTCTGGGGCTTCCTTCCAGTGGATCCGTGTCCGGCTCGTGGAATGGGAAAGGGTGAAGGATACAGAAGGATTGAGCGGCAGCTGGAGCCCATGTTTTCCCCAATACTTGACCAGGGCAATATTCGAAGGGCTTTCTGCCTGGGTTCTCATTCCTCGATCTGGGCCTCTGGATGAATCTTCCGGATCAATCCCTGAAGGACTTTTCCAGGTCCGAGTTCAGTGAACGAGCTCGCTCCGTCCTCCACCATTTTCTGGACGGATTGCGTCCAGCGGACAGGCGCTGTGAGCTGTTCGATCAGGAGCTTTTGAATGGTCTGCGGATCGGTGGATGCCTCGGCGGTCACGTTCTGGTAAACCGGGCAGACCGGTGCATGGAATTCCGTTGCCTCGATCGCTGCCTTGAGCTCAGCCGCTGCTGGCTGCATAAAGGGCGAGTGGAAGGCGCCACCAACGGGCAGGATCAGGGCACGGCGCGCGCCCGCTTCTTTCAGATTTGCAGCTGCGGCTTCAACGGAAGGAACGCTGCCAGATATCACAAGCTGACCGGGGCAATTGTAATTGGCAGCGACTACGACTCCTTCTGTATCGGAACAGATCTCTTCTACTTTTTCATCTGCCAGACCCAGAACGGCAGCCATGGTGGAGGGTTCTGCCTCACATGCTTTTTGCATGGCCTCAGCACGTTTGGAGACCAGGCGAAGTCCGTCGCTGAAATTCAAGCTGCCTGCTGCAACCAGTGCGCTCAATTCACCCAATGAATGTCCGGCGGTCATATCTGGTTTGAAGTTTTCTGCTGCGGCAACGGCTGCCATGGAGTGCAGAAAAACGGCAGGTTGTGTAACCCGCGTAGCCTTCAATTCATCAGCCGTTCCCTCGAACATGGTCTTGCTAAGGGCAAAGCCCAGCACTTCATCGGCTTCCTCAAAACGCGCACGGGCCTCCTGCGAGGTCTCGAACAGTTCCTTGCCCATGCCACTGAATTGGGCACCCTGACCCGGAAATACATAAGCTCTTTTCATTCTCCGTAGTATTCGACAAAGTTGTTTTCAGTTTCCTCCAAACGGATGCAATGCAGTTGTGCGCCTTCTTCGGCGATCAGCGGTTGCAGGATCTTCCAGATCTCAATGGTCAAAACCTCGGTGGAGGCCATCTTCCCCTCGAGGAAGGGCACATCCATGTTCAGGTTCCGATGGTCGAGGTGAACGATCACGTGTTCACGGATCAAATTCCTGAGCCGTTGCAGATCCATGACAAAACCTGTGTCTTTTTGGATCTCTCCTTTGACATCGACAATGAGGTTGAAATTGTGCCCATGGAAATGTGGATTGGCACAGGGTCCGAAGACTTCAAAATTCCGCTCATCCGTCCAATTCGGATTGTACAACCGATGGGCAGCATTGAATCGCTCCCTTCGCTGAATATGAACCATTCAAGGCAAAATTTCGGCAAAGATAGGCAGAACAAGGTGTGGGGAGTAGAACCTATATTTGCCGCCCTTAAGAGAGACTGAATTAACTAATACAACACCATGAATACAATGGTTTATTTGGTTCCCGTTCTGGGGATCATCGGTTTGCTTGTCATGATCGCTAAAGCGGTTTGGGTATCCAAGCAAGACTCAGGAGAAGAGAACATGAATGAGTTGGCGGGATATATTGCCGACGGCGCATTGGCTTTTCTGCGCGCCGAATGGCGGGTGCTGGGCATCTTTTCTGTCATCGCCGCCGCCCTTCTTGGATGGTCGGGTACCTTGGTGGAGAACAGCGATTGGGTCATTGCCATCAGTTTTTTGATCGGTGCTTTCTTTTCTGCTTTCGCAGGTTGGATCGGTATGAACATCGCGACCAAGGCCAATGTGCGGACCACACACGCAGCACGAACGAGCCTGGCAAAAGCTTTGTCGGTTTCCTTCACCGGTGGCTCAGTGATGGGTTTGGGCGTAGCTGGACTCGCTGTTCTTGGCCTTAGTTTGCTGTTCATCGTATTCACCGGTATGTACGGTGAAGATCAAATGGGCAAGGCTTTGGAAGTTCTGGCCGGATTTTCTCTGGGTGCAGAGTCCATCGCCCTCTTTGCTCGTGTGGGCGGTGGTATCTATACGAAAGCCGCCGATGTCGGGGCTGATCTGGTGGGGAAGGTCGAAGCGGGTATTCCGGAGGACGATCCACGCAATCCAGCGACCATCGCAGACAATGTAGGCGACAATGTGGGTGATGTGGCAGGTATGGGCGCAGACCTCTTTGGTTCCTACGTGGCCACCATTTTGGCTACAATGGTCCTCGGACATGAGGTTCAGTCGGTCGACAATTTCGATGGGATCGCTCCCATCTTATTGCCGATGCTCATTGCAGGTTTGGGATTGATCTTCTCCATCATTGGCACCTTCTTCGTCCGCATCAAGTCTGAAGGCGATTCGGTTCAGAAGGCACTCAACATGGGGAACTGGGGTTCCATGATCCTCACAGCAGTGGCTTCGTATTTCGTGGTCATGTGGATGCTGCCTGAGCAAATGGTCTTTGAGCGCGGCAACTTTGTCTTCTCCAATATGGATGTGTTCTACGCCATCATCATCGGATTGGTCGTCGGTGCGCTGGTCAGTATCATCACCGAGTACTATACATCCATGGGACGCCGTCCGGTGAACAGCATCATTCAGCAATCAGCCACAGGTCATGCGACCAACATCATTGGCGGTCTGTCGGTTGGTATGGAATCCACCGTGCTTCCCATTTTGGTGCTTGCCAGCGGAATATATGGTTCCTATGCAGTGGCAGGCTTGTACGGTGTAGCCATTGCGGCGGCTGGAATGATGGCCACCACGGCCATGCAACTCGCCATTGATGCCTTCGGACCCATTGCGGACAACGCGGGTGGAATTGCAGAAATGAGTGGACTGCCCAAGGAAGTACGCGAGCGCACAGACAATCTGGATGCTGTAGGCAATACCACTGCGGCCACTGGAAAAGGATTTGCGATCGCCTCGGCTGCCCTCACAGCCCTGGCCCTCTTTGCGGCCTATGTCGGTCTTGCTGGGATTGACGGGATCAATATTTACAAGGCCGAAGTGCTGGCCATGCTCTTTGTGGGTGGAATGATCCCTTTCATCTTCTCCTCTCTGGCCATCGCAGCGGTTGGACGAGCAGCCATGGACATGGTGAAAGAGGTACGCCGTCAGTTCAAAGAGATCCCAGGGATCATGGAAGGCAAGGCACGCCCTGAATACGAGAAGTGTGTGGAGATCTCAACGGCCGCTTCCATCCGTGAGATGATCGCTCCTGGTGCGATCGCCTTGATCGCTCCTGCCCTGGTTGGCTTCTTGTTCGGCCCTGAGGCCCTTGGCGGTCTTTTGGCAGGTATCACGGTGAGCGGTGTGCTCATGGGCATTTTCCAGAACAATGCGGGTGGCGCCTGGGACAATGCCAAGAAGAGTTTTGAAGCAGGCGTCGAGGTCGATGGAAAGATCGAGTACAAGGGATCAGAGCCCCACAAGGCCTCAGTCACCGGAGACACGGTGGGCGACCCATTCAAGGACACCTCTGGCCCATCGATGAACATCCTCATCAAGTTGACTTCGATCGTCGCGCTGATCATCGCTCCGCACATTGCTGAATCTGGCCATTCAGAGGGGCATCAAGAGGTCAGTTCGGAAGAGACAGCAGCCGTTGA
>CATILC010000190.1 GCA_949516455.1 Flavobacteriia bacterium
CGACACCAATCGAGTTGGTATTCCAATAGGGACTTGCCGGCCACTTCCACCAGGGGTTTTGGCGTTTGCTCGGTGAGTTTTCCCAGACGGGTACCCTTTCCTCCGGCTTGTATGATGGCTTGCTTTAGCACCTGAGGTCAAAGATGCGACAGATGAAAGAATGCCGTTCTATTGAAATGAAAATGCTCGAATGGAATTGGATAATTTTGCTTCCCATGAAGCATTCCACTTCTACTTCTCTCAGAAAGATTTCCCGCTGTTTCTGCGTGATCCTTTTCGTTCCCATTTTCCTGGGTGCCCAGGAGAACCAGAGAGATGCGGAAGGGAGGAGGCAGGGCCTTTGGAAGAAATACCATCCCTGCGGTTCTGTTCGCTTCGAAGGAACATTCCGAGATGATGTTCCCGTGGGCACTTTTATCTACTACCACGAAAAAGGCGCAAAGCGGGCCGTCAATGAATTTAGAGGCAGCACAGGTGTTTGTTATTCAAAGCAATACAGCCAGGAAGCTGTGCTGATGATCGAAGGGAAGTACATCGATCAAAAAAGGGACAGCATCTGGAGAACGTATGACGTTCAGGGCCGGCTGATCATGGAGGAAGAGTATAAGGACGACAAGCGCAGCGGATGGTCCATCAGCTATCATGAGGATGGTTCTCTCGCTGAGAAAAAATACTTTGAGAACGATCGGGAGGAGGGCCTGTGGGTGCGCAAGATCGAGAACGGGACCACAGTGCTCCGTGCCGAATACAAGGAAGGCGTTCTGAGTGGACCTGCAAAGTATTGGAATACGGCGGGCACGCCCATTTGCTCTGGAAATTACGCCCACGGGTGGCGAACGGGTTGGTGGATCGAGTACAATGAGAAGGGAAGGCCTGCCTTTCGGGTAAAATTCAAGCGGGGCAGGGAAGTGGAGCGCAAATCCATCTGATGGCACGGATCGTGGTCGGCCTCTCGGGAGGAGTGGACAGCAGCGTAGCGGCCCATTTGCTCAAGGAGCAGGGGCACGAGGTCATCGGGATCTTCATGCGCAATTGGAACGATTCATCTGTAGTCATCAACAACGAATGCCCCTGGATCGACGACAGCAACGATGCCCTGATGATCGCCGAACAACTGGGGATCCCCTTTCAGGTATTGGATCTCAGTGAGGAATACCGAGAGCGCATTGTAGACTATATGTTTCGTGAATACGAGCAGGGACGGACGCCCAACCCTGATATTCTTTGCAATCGCGAAGTCAAATTCGATCTCTTCCTTCAGGCCGCTCTTGAACTGGGTGCGGACAAGGTGGCCACAGGGCATTATGCCCGGATCAGCAAGGCCAACGACAATGGTTCAGTGAATGATCCGACCCATAGACTGCTTGCCGGGAAGGATGCCAACAAGGATCAGAGCTATTTCCTTTGCCAATTGAGCCAGGAGCAGCTGGCGCGGAGTGTTTTTCCCATTGGAGAATTGGAAAAATCTGAAGTACGTCGCATCGCTCGTAGCTTGGGCCTGGTCACAGCTGAGAAAAAGGATTCCCAGGGATTGTGCTTTATCGGAAAAGTGCGCCTGCCAGATTTTCTGAAGGAACAGCTGGCGGCAAAAAAAGGAGCCATCGTTGAAGTGGCGGCCGGTTCGTCACTCTACGACGAGCCCGAGGAAGCCACTCTTGCGCAGAAGGCTCGACCTTTCGTCTACACCAAGGAGGATGGCGAGCACATCGGCAAGCACAATGGGGCACATTTTTTCACCATCGGTCAGCGTAAAGGTGTGAATGTAGGCGGAAGAGAGGCGCCTTTATTCGTCATTGGAACCGACGTGCAGGAGAATGTACTCTACGTCGGTCAGGGAGAAGAGCATCCGGGCTTGTACCGGACTGCGCTCTTCATGCAGAAGGAGCAGGTACACTGGGTGCGGCCTGAGCTCGAATTGGCCGTTGGCGAAGAAAGAGCCTTTCAGGTTCGGATCCGATACCGCCAACCCTTGCAGAACGCATGGCTCATCTGCGAACCTGAGGGGCTGTACATTCGTTTTGAAGAAAAGCAGAAAGCGATTACGGCGGGTCAGTTCGCAGCCTGGTACGAGGGAGCAGAACTGATCGGAAGCGGAACCATTCACCACACATGAAGCACTTCACTCTACTCTTTGCCTACTTGATGTCCTTCTTGGCCACGGCCCAAACTGCAGAATATTGGGTCTATTTCAAGGACAAGCCACACGCTGAGCAAGCCATTGTGGAAGGGCGTCTGGCCATTGGAGAAGAGGCCTTGGAAAAGAGATTCCTGCGCGGAGTTCCCATCGATGCCAAAGACGTTGCGGTCTCTTCTGATTTTACGCGTCAAGTCAGGCGCATGGGCGCTGAGGTGGTCGGGACCTCCCGCTGGCTCAATGCGGCAGTCGTTCGCTGGACTGGAAATTCCCTGGATCTGGAACGATTGGAATGTGTGCGAAAGGTCGAAGCGGTTCGGCAATGGGGAGCGGGCACTACAGCCTATTCGCATTCGATGGGCAGCACAAGTCTCGACTACGGAAGTTCCGCTCAGCAGATCCAGCTGCTCAATGGGCAGTATCTGCATGAGGATGGTTATACCGGTGCAGGTGTCCG
>CATILC010000191.1 GCA_949516455.1 Flavobacteriia bacterium
CAAAGATGCGGCCATTGCTGACATTTCGTCCGATTCCATCAGCTTGCAGCAATTGGTCGGTTTTTTGAACTTAGGGCTTCCATAAATTCAACCCATGGACCGAAACCCAAGAATCTACGATCAGCCTGCGTCATTCACCGCGAGCAGCGATCATACCAAGTTCATTACCAATGTCTATGCATGGATGGGCGGTGCCCTGGCCCTCACCGGGCTCACGGCCATGTACGTCTACAGCAACGAGGCCCTCCTGCAATTCATCTTCAGCAGCAGCCTGAATTACTGGCTGCTCATCGGAGCCGAACTCGCCCTGGTGTTCTATCTCACGGCCGCCATCAACCGCATGAGTTCGCAAAAGGCCATGATGTATTTCCTCGTCTATTCCGCGATCAACGGCATCACCATGTCGTCGATCTTCCTCATGTATACGGCTTCTTCCATCGCCTCGACCTTCTTCATCACAGCGGGTACCTTCGGCGCTATGAGCCTGTACGGTTACACGACCAAGACCGATCTGACCAAGGTGGGCAACATCGCCATTATGGGAGTCATGGGCCTGATCATCGCCTCCCTGGTCAACATCTTTTTGCAAAGCGAAATGATCTACTGGGCGACCAGTTTCATCGGTGTGGCGGTTTTCACCGGGCTCACCGCTTATGATACCCAGAAGATCAAGCAGATGGCAGTCTATCAGGATGCCGATTCCGAGGCTGGGCAGAAGACGGCCATCATAGGTGCGCTGATGCTCTACCTGGACTTCATCAACCTGTTCCTCATGCTGCTGCGCTTCTTTGGAAGAAGGGACTAACGGCCTTGGCATCCACCAACAAAAAAGCCCTGCATCTGCGGGGCTTTTTTATTTCGGAAACTGCGTTCAGGGAGCGATCTTCCAACTGCTCCGCAGACCTTTCCGGTGTGCAGTGAGCAGATAGAACGCTTGTTCTTTCGGAATCGGAAAGCGATGCAGACCGCTTTCGTTCAGCTCTTCCTGCCAGATTCTTTTCCCGCTCAACTCGCTGAGTTCAAAGGTGGTTCCCTTCATTTCTTCTCCGAGCTCGAGTTCGATCAGTCCGTCGCCTTGGCGGATGAGCAGGCCATTGGTCCACTCCTGCTGATGCAGCTGGGCCGAACCGGCCGCAATAGCTGTGTCGGGAAGCAGGCTGAAGGCCGCATCCTTGATCAGGGCTCTTTTGCCATCGGCACTCACATCCAAACGGATCCATCCGTAGTGGCTGCTGTCTGCTCCATAGCTCATCTTGAAACCCATGTACTGATCGTAGGCGCCGCCATTCCACGGTTCGTTGAATGGATTCTGTCCGTCGACGGCCATGGCCATCGTTCCTGCGATGATGAATTCCTCGTTCGGTCCGATCTCGTCGCCCCAATCTGCCTTGGACACATAGCCGTAAAGAGAAGGGATCGAGCCCATGACGAAATTCTGCACATTGGCATAACCGCCGGCCCGTACCCGCCCAATATTGTAGGAGCCATTGACCGCCTGAAGCAAGGTGTCTTCCGCAATGAATACGAAATCATCGATGCTGTCCTGGTTCACATCCACCCGGATACTTTGCAGATTTCCTTCGAGCAGGATGTCCGGATCGAAGTCGGTGTAGATGACATCTGAGGTTTGGGCATGGGCCACAGTGGCTGTGGAGGCAGCCGCACTCAGATAACGAAGAAGGCGTTTGTTTTTCATTGAATAGAAACCCGTTCGGGCGCCTGCAAAAATGCGAATAAGTGTGCAATCGTTTTCATGGTCCCTTTCAGGCTTGTGGAACGCCAAGCGGTGGGGCTAAGTCGTCTCGTTCGCCCGGCTTTTCATTTAATCCGTCAGCCTGCTGCGGTAGAGTTTTTCGTCCACGGCCTGCCAAATGCCTGAGAAATTGGCATCCTTGAGCAGCGCCAACAGTTGCTCTTCCACTCCCTTGTCCTTTCCGACGAGCTGCTCGTAGTCGAGCTCGATGTATTCCACATGCGGTTGCTGCTGCATCCAGGAGATGGCGCGGTCGTGCTGCGCCTGAAGATTGTTGGCCATCTGCAGGGGAAAGTTCTTGAGTGCCGCTTGTCTGCTTTTACCCAGCATCACCTGTTGGGAGACCAGGATCTCTGTCAGGGAGCGCTTCAGGTAGATGATCTTGTAGCGCTGTCCAACGGGAAGCCCCGGAAGCAGTGGGGCCACCACTTTTACAGCCTTTCCCTGAGCCTGAGCCACCCAGCTCTTGTCCGATTTGATCCGCTTCACTGCATCGAGTTCGAAGTAGCCTTTGGGGTTCGAGTCATCGGCCGCACGTTTCTCATCGGTCAGTATGGGAATGCCCGCTTGGTGCAGCATCTGCATCATCAGCGAGGTGCCCGAACGGGGCAATCCAGAGACCACGATCACCGGCTCACTTTGGAGCTGATCGAGTGCGCTTTGGATCTCCTTGGCTTTTTCAGGCAGCGCCAGTCGATCAGCATAAAGCTCGAGCAGGTAGTGCAGGATCTTGCCGTTACCGGGCAGCATTCGCCGGGTCAGCTCAAAGGCCTGAGCGCTTTCGGCGTAGAGTTCCATTCCCCTCAATGCCTGCCCGATGTACATGTGTGCCACCGGTTGGCTGTAGAGCAATTCCACCGACTGCAGCAGCATGTCGAGGGCGGGCTCAAAGTCTTTCTTTTGGAGTAAACAATAGCCGATGCCCGTCATGGCCGTGAAGTTGTGCGGGTCCAGTGCAAGCGCTTTTCGGTATCCCTTTTCCCCTTCATCGTACCGCTCCTTCATCCGGTGGACGCGGGCCACTTGATTGATCAGATGGACATCTTCAGGAGCCATTTCCAGGAGTTTCTCGAAAGTCTGGAGCGCCTGTCGGTCTCGTCCGGCGGCCGCATGGATAAGGCCTTGAAGGAAGTGGACCCGTGCGGAGCGGTCGTGCTTTTGAAGGGCCATATCCATGATCTCCTGGGCCTTTTTCAGCTCGTTGAGCGTGACGTGCACCCGGATCAGTCGGTCGAGATAGCGAATGGCTTCCGGATCTTCCTGCCAAAGCTCGGTGAGCAGGCGGGCGGCTTCCCGGTAGCGTTGTCCGTCCAGATAGCTGACCGCCAGATTGTATCGATTCTCGCGCAGCGAGCGTTCGATGTTCTTTGCCTTGTCCGGACCCATGGGTTCGATATAGCCCAGTTCCTCCAGTTGCTGGATGCCTGCCCTTGCGTCCTCACCGCTTTCGTTCAGCTGTTGGTCGTGTTGTCCGCTGATGCCTGGTATCTGCTCCCAGGAGTCGATCATTTTCATCTCGACAGGATCCGCAAAGGCCTGCATGAGCACGCTGCCTTCCATGTCTTTTCCCACGGGCAGTCCGAAGAGCTGGAGGATGGTGGGCGCAATGTCTAGCAGACGGGATCCGTAAATGGTCTCGCCTTTTTTGATCTGAGGGCCCCGCATGGCGAGCATGCCAAAATGCCTGTGCTCGTGCGCGGGTGCGGCGGGTTCCTTGGGCAGCACGCTGGGCCGCAGGTGATCGCTGTGGAATCCGTGGTCCGACAGCAGAATGACGGTCGTGTCCTCATCGGCAAGTGCCAGATGCCGTTCGAGCATCATGTCGTGGAAGCGATAGCCGGAGGCGACTACCTCATTGTAGCGTTCATAGCGCTCCGCATCGACATGCTCTTGCTTCGGTGGATGGTACTTCATGCAGAGGTGGCTCCAGTGATCGATGGCGTCGTGGTAGACGGCCATGAAATCCCACTCGCTGTGCTCTTGCAGATAAGTGGCTGCATTGTGCACGCTGCTCGCATGACTCAAAATGCGCATCACCCCCTGCATGGTCTTGTCCTTTTCGATCTCAATTTCGGTTGCCTTTTTCACGAAGGGCAGCAGCATCGATCCGGTCAGCTCCGACGGGTGAAAGCGCAGGCTCTTAAGCTTTTCATAGAGTTCGGGCGGATGTACGGTGGCAGGGGCGAGGTCCCAGTCCGGGGGAAAGGCATTTCCTTCCTTTTGATAGAAGTTGGACACCATCGCTCCGTTGATCGGCTCTGCCGGGTGGCTGGGCCACCAGGAGACGACATTGCTGCGGTAGCCCTTTTGGTTGAGGATGTTCCAGACCGCCTTGACCTTTCGGCTCGTCACATTTACCGGTTGCAGTTC
>CATILC010000192.1 GCA_949516455.1 Flavobacteriia bacterium
GGGTCGCGGGTAAAGAGATAATTCGATCCGCCCCCGAGCAAAATGCACGCTCGCCCTTTCAATGCTGCGTGAACAGTTTCGACCTGTTCCAAGCGCTCCAAAGCGAAAAATCGTTCGGCTTTCAGGGATAGGCCGAAGCTGTTCAGTGAACTGAGATCCTTGGGCTGGAAGAGGTCGGTTTCAGCCATTCAATGCATTGTATGTGGCCAGACCATTTCGCAGAATTTCCACAGCTTGTTGCAGTTTCTCTTTTTCGAGTACATAAGCCAGGCGAACCTCATTCTTTCCAAGTCCGGAAGTGCTGTAGAAGCCCGCGTTTGGAGCAAACATGAGGGTCTTTCCTTCCCACTGGAATTCACTCAAAAGCCACTTTGCAAAGGCCTCAGCATCCTCAACGGGCAATTGCGCTACGCAATAGAACGCTCCTTTTGGCATGGGGCAATGAACCCCTTCAATGCTTTTGAGCCCACCGACCAGGGTGTTGCGGCGTTCCTGATATTCTCCGAGGACTTCTTCGAAGTATGCTTTTGGTGTGCGGAGTGCACCAATGCTGGCGATTTGAGCCAGTGTGGGTGGGCTGAGTCGTGCCTGACCGTATTTCAGCGCGGTGGAGATCAATTCCTTGTTCCTTGAGACGATGCATCCGATGCGCGCGCCGCACATACTGTATCTCTTGGATAAGGAATCAAGAACAATGGCATGTTCCGCCAAACCTTCGAGCTGCAGTATGCTCTTGTGGCTTTCCCCGTCATAGGTGAACTCGCGATACACTTCGTCCGCCAAAAGATAGAGGTCGTGTCTTTGAACGATTTCCCGAAGCTTATCCAGTTCGGCCTCCGAATACAAATAGCCGGTCGGGTTCCCGGGATTACAGATCATGATGCCCTTGGTTCGTTGGCTGATCTTCTTCTCGAATTCTTCAATGGGCGGAAGGGCAAAACCATTTTCGATGGAGGAGGGGACAGGCACGACCTGAACCCCTGACTGCACAGAGAATCCATTGTAGTTGGCGTAGAAAGGCTCAGGAATGATGAGTTCATCTCCTGGATCGGTGATGCTGCCCAATGCAAATTGAATGGCCTCAGATCCTCCAGTGGTGATCAAAACATCTTCTGCCGAAACGGGCATCCCATGCGATCTGTAGTAATTGGCGAATCCGCTGCGCAACTCGTACATGCCCGCACTGTGCGAATAGGCCAGTACATCCGCATCAAATTCCTTTACGGCGTTTCTCGCAGATTCCGGGGTGGAAATATCGGGCTGTCCAATGTTGAGATAAAGGACCTCAACTCCTTTGTTGGCGGCGGCCTCCGCGTACGGTACCAATTTTCTGATTGGCGATTCGGGCATTTCACGCCCTTTTCGGGAAATCTCAGGCATGGCTGGAAATAAATAAACCCCGCACGACGACGGGGTAATTGATTCGGTTCAGTCTGAATCAGCGGACTTGGATCGCGCTGCCTCCGTTTTTGTTCTTTACTGGAACGGTCTGTGGCTCTTTGGGTGGAGCCTTTACGGTTCCGCGAATGCGCAGGGTGACCCGCGGGGTCTTTGCATTCGAAGTCACGGTAACCGTTTTGTTGATGCCGCCTAAACGTTGCGTATCATACTTTACTTTGATCGAGGCTGATTCGCCTGGCGCAATCGGTTGTTTCGGCCATGAGGGGACCGTGCAACCGCAGCTGCCCTTGCAGTTCGATATGATAAGGGGCTCTTTTCCTGTATTGGTGAATACAAATTCTCTTTTGCCGTCCGCACCCTTTTCGATCTTGCCGTAGTCGATGGTCATCTTTTCAAAAGTGATCTCAGGCGCATTTTCGTTGGCCTCCTGTGCGTAGGTTCCGAAGGAAAAAACAGAAAGGAAAGCGATGAGCAGGGACTTCTTCATGTCGGTAATTTTTAGTTCTAACAAATGTATTCAGTTGCCGTTGTGCAAACAAACAACAGCTGTACCATTATCCAATTTTCAACGAAAAAGTTCGGACGATCGGAATTCAAGGGTTCGTTTTCCCTTGCACCACTGAGAACACATGGTCATTTCATCGTGCAGCGACTTACTTTTGTCCATGCCTCACCAAATGAAATCCATGCAAGCTGATTCTCGTTATCAACCCAAGGATATTGAGTCCAAATGGTATCAATTCTGGCTCGACCAGGGAATGTTTCGTTCGACGCCCAACAAGGAAAAGCAGGCATACACCATCGTGATCCCCCCTCCAAATGTGACCGGCGTGTTGCATATGGGACACATGCTGAACAACACCATCCAGGACGTTCTGATACGCAGGGCGCGGATGCAGGGCAAAGAAGCCTGCTGGGTTCCGGGGACGGACCATGCATCGATCGCCACAGAGGCCAAGGTGGTTCAAAAACTGAAGGACGAGGGAACAAGCAAAGAGGAGCTTGGCCGAGAGGCTTTTCTGGAAAAGGCTTGGGAATGGAAAGAGCAGTACGGAGGCATCATTCTCGAACAACTCAAGAAACTCGGTGCGAGTTGCGACTGGGAGCGCACCCGTTTCACCATGGAGCCAGAGCTGTCTGCTGCTGTCGAGGATGTCTTCATCGACCTTTATGACAAAGGGCTGATATACAGAGGGATCCGCATGGTGAATTGGGATCCAAAAGGACGGACCGCTCTATCCGACGATGAAGTCATCCACAAGGAGGTAGACGCCAAGCTTTACTACATCAATTACCCGATCGAAGGAGCAGAAGATCATATCACGATTGCCACGGTGCGGCCAGAGACGATCATGGCAGATGCCGCTATTTGTGTCCATCCGGAGGATGAACGCTACCGGCACCTCATCGGGAAGAATGCTGTCATTCCCTTGATCGGTCGCAGCATACCTATTCTGTCCGATGAATATGTCGATCCAGAATTCGGAACAGGTTGCCTGAAGGTGACCCCGGCGCACGACTTGAACGATTACGAGATCGGTCTGAGGCACTCCTTGCCGGTCATCGATCTGCTGGATGACTCGGGAAGGCTCAATGAGAAAGCCGTGATACATGTTGGATCGGATCGTTTCGTCGCCCGAAAGGCCATCGCCAAGGACCTTGAAAAAACCGGATATCTCCTTCGCACGGAGGACTACCGAACCAAAGTGGGCTGTAGTGAACGGACTGATGCCGTCGTGGAACCTCGCCTGAGTACGCAGTGGTTTCTCAAAATGGAAGACCTCGCACAGCCGGCTTTGGAGAATGTGATGAACGACAGCGTTCGTTTGCACCCCTCCAAATTCAAGAATATGTACCGCAATTGGATGGAAAACGTCCGAGACTGGTGCATTTCGAGACAGCTGTGGTGGGGGCATAGGATCCCGGCTTGGTACGATGAAAAAGGGCGTATCGTCGCGGCGAGAGATGAGCAGGAGGCAAGGAAGAAATTCAAAAATTCATTTGGTGAAGAGCCACAGAGCATCAAGCAGGACGAGGATGTCTTGGACACATGGTTCAGCTCTTGGTTGTGGCCCATCAGTGTTTTCGACCCTCATGTTTTCAAGAGCGGTCGACCCAATGAGGAGTTGAGCTACTACTTCCCTACAGCCGATCTGGTGACTGCACCGGAGATCTTGTTCTTTTGGGTGGCGCGAATGATCATGGCAGGCTACGAATGGATGGATGAACTTCCATTCAAAAATGTGTATCTGACGGGTATCGTTCGGGACAAAAAGGGCCGCAAGATGTCCAAATCACTGGGCAATTCGCCCGACCCGCTGGAGTTGATCGATCGTTTCGGTGCCGACGCGGTCCGAACGGGAATGCTCTTTAGTTCGCCTGCCGGCAACGATCTGTTGTACGATGAGCAGCTCATCGAACAGGGGCGCAATTTTGCCAACAAGATCTGGAATGCATTCCGCCTTGTGGGTGGATGGAAGGAGGACGAACAGCTGTCTGTAGAGAAGTTGGAGCAAGAAGCCAATGAGTGGTTTTCCAACCGCCTTGAGGCGGCAAAAGAAGAGTTGGAACAGGCCTATGCATCATTCCGAATCGCCGATGCACTCATGATCCTGTACCGATTGATCTGGGATGATTTCTGCAGCTGGTATCTGGAAGCCATGAAGCCGAATTCCGGAGCCATGAATCCGAGCTCCCTGAACGCTGTTCGAGGGCATTTCGATCAACTCCTGAAGCTATTGCATCCGTTCATGCCCTTCCTGACGGAAGAATTATGGCATGCCTTGGTAACTGAAGAGCGGGCAGATCAGAGCATCTGCCGTACAGCATA
>CATILC010000193.1 GCA_949516455.1 Flavobacteriia bacterium
CCCTCCGGTGGTGACTACATCTTCCAAGGCGACACCGTTTCACTGATCGACGGGACCAAATTGAGTCCGGGCAACTACGCTGCAGACTACTATTATCAAAACGGCTCCTGCGACTCCACCTACGGCTTCACCTTCGACGTCATTCCCGGGCCTGCCAAACCATCTGTCATCTCAGCCAACGATACGCTCTTCAGTAGTTTGAGCGGCAATGCCTACCGCTGGTATCGGGATGGACTGCGCATCACCGGAGCCGGCGACTCGAGCTATGTGCCCAATCAAAGCGGCTACTATCAGGTGGAAATACGCGGCAGCGATGGTTGCGGAAATCGCTCGGACAGTCTGCAGTTCACCTCCAATATTGGGCTGCAAGAGATGTTGGCGAAACAGTTCAATATCTACCCCAATCCGAACCAGGGATCGTTCCGCATTCAACTGCCTTCCTCGGCGCAGGGTACGCTAAGACTCTACAATGCCGCCGGGCAAACTGTGGCCATGAAGGAGATCAGCGGAGGCCTGACCGAATACGAATTCGCGTTCGATCTTCCGAGCGGCGTCTACCTGCTGCATTTTTCGAGCCCGGCGCTCTTTGCCAGTTCGCGGATGGTCATTGAATGACCGCTCAAATATGACCCATGATATCAAAGCCCCACTCGGGGCTTTTTTTGTGTGCGTCTGGCTGGACTTTTCCTTTACATTGGCCCCGTGAAAAAGAAGACGACCGCTTTCAAATGGTGGGTGAAATTCGCCCACTTGCCCCTGATACAGCCGATGTTATCCGGTTTGGCTCCCGTCGGCTTTTCGCGTATGCATCAACGCGTCCAATTCCACAAGGACGAGGAATTCAGCTTGCTTCCCATTCTCTGTGACCCTCAACGGATCAGCCTCGATGTCGGCGTGCTCTTTGGTGGCTATGCGCGGGAAATGATGGATCATTCCCAAGAAGTATTCATGATCGAAGCCAATCCGCTTCAGGTGGCTTTTCTGAAAAGAGCCTTCCCCGATCGAAAGAGTCAGATCGTCTCATCGGCTGCAGGCGCTTCATCTGGAGAGATCGAGATCCGTGTGCCAAGCTCCATGCCAGGCAATGCCACTGTGGAATCTGAAAATCAGTTGGATCGGCACCAAAAGTTGCTGAGTTTCACTGTGCCCATTCGCCCTCTGGATGAGCTCTTCCCGGAATGCGACATCGGCTTCATCAAGATCGATGTCGAAGGCCATGAGAATGCCGTGCTCACAGGCGCCCGAAACCTCATTCAACGTTGCCGGCCCAAAGTCATTTTGGAATGCATCGACGACCACAAAAAAGGGGCGGTGGCGGAGATGCGCTCGTTCTTCGAGAAAATGGACTACGCCGTGCTTTTTTTGAGCGAAAACAGGCTGAACGATATCGCTGAATACAATGATTCCTTTATCGACCCGAACAAGAGGAACAGCAGGGCCTTCGTGAATAATTTCATCGCCTTGCCCCAAGAGGAACTCGGGTCTTTTCAGACCAGATTCGCTGCCGGACTTTCTAAATAAGGACGGTGTGAGATCAGGAGTTCAGGGCCTCCGCTCCGCCGACGATCTCGAGGATCTCATTGGTAATGGCTGCCTGACGCGCCTTGTTGTAATCGAGCTTGAGCTCGCGCTGCAACTCGCTCGCATTGTCGGTCGCCTTGTGCATGGCCGTCATACGCGCTCCATGTTCTGAGGCGTTGGAATCCAATACGGCTTTGAACAGCTGGGTCTTCAAGGTGTCTGGAATGAGGTCTTCGAGGATCTCTGCCTTCCCTGGCTCGAAGATGTAGTCCTTTGTCATTCCGCCTGTCGCTTCCCCTTCGTCCATTTGCACTGGAAGATAATCTTCTTGTGTAGGCACTTGCAGACCGGCATTTTTGAAGTGGTTGTAGAGCAGCTCTACCCGATCGTAATGTCCTGCTGAGAAGCCTTCCATGATCTCCTTGGCCACTTCAGCAACGCCATCGAAACTCAAGGCATTGAAAATTTCTGAGTGATTGGCGACGATCTCCAGATTGCTCTTCTTGAATCCATCGTAGGCCTTCTTTCCGATCACCATTAGCTGCACCTCCCGACCCTGCTCCTGATGGGCTGAAACACCGCGATTTCCCAGCTTGATGATGTTGGCATTGAAGCCTCCGCACAGTCCCCTGTTCGAGGTGATGAGCACCAAAAGAACCTTCTTTACCTCACGGACCTCGGTAAGACTCCCCTCGGTCTGTTCGATGGATCCGCTGATATTGCCCAGGATCTCGCGGAGTTTATCTGCATAGGGCCGCAGGTCCTGAATGGCGTCCTGGGCCTTTTTGAGCTTCGCGGCAGAAACCATCTTCATGGCAGAGGTGATCTGCATGGTAGATGAGATCGAACTGATGCGGTTCCGGAGTTCCTTGAGACTGGCCATGAGCGTTTTGTGTTGTGCTTATGCGTACTTGGCCGACAATTCCTCGGCGGCCTTTTCGATCGCCTGAGTGGCCTCGTCTGTCAATTTACCTGTCCGCAGGCTCTCAAGTTCTGCGCTGTGCTTGTTGCGCATATAGGAGATCAGCTCCGTTTCAAATTCCTTGACCTTGTCCACAGGGACCTTGCGCATGAGGTTTTTCGTTCCACAGTAGATGATGACCACCTGGTCTTCCACAGACATGGGCGAGTTCACCCCTTGCTTGAGAACCTCCACATTGCGCTGACCCTTCCCAATGACCGCCATGGTCGCTGCGTCAAGGTCGGATCCGAACTTGGCAAAGGCTTCCAGTTCACGGTACTGCGCCTGGTCGAGCTTCAAAGTACCCGACACCTTCTTCATGGACTTGATCTGGGCCGATCCACCAACGCGGGATACAGAGATACCCACATTGATCGCCGGACGAACCCCGGAGTTGAATAGGTCCGCTTCGAGGAAGATCTGACCGTCGGTGATCGAGATCACATTGGTTGGAATATAGGCCGATACGTCACCCGCCTGGGTCTCGATGATCGGCAGTGCAGTGAGGGATCCGCCGCCTATGACCTTTCCTTTCAAAGAAGGAGGCAGGTCGTTCATTTGCTGGGCGATCTCATCGCTCGCATTCACCTTCGCTGCACGCTCCAGAAGGCGTGAGTGGAGGTAGAATACGTCACCTGGATAGGCTTCACGTCCTGGAGGACGACGAAGAAGAAGCGAAACTTCACGGTAGGCCACAGCCTGCTTGGACAGATCATCATAGACGATCAGTGCAGGACGACCCGTATCGCGGAAGTACTCACCTACGGCCGCTCCGGCAAAAGGTGCGAAGAACTGCATAGGTGCCGGATCGGAAGCATTGGCTGCAACGATGACGGTGTAGTCCATCGCGCCCTTCTCCTCCAGCGTCTTTTTGATGCCCGCTACTGTGGACCCTTTTTGACCAACGGCCACATACACACAGAATACAGGCTCCCCGCGCTCATAGAATTCGCGTTGGTTGATGATGGTATCGATCGCCACGGAAGTCTTTCCCGTTTGACGGTCACCGATGATCAATTCACGCTGTCCGCGTCCGATCGGGATCATGGAGTCGATGGCCTTGATACCCGTTTGAAGCGGCTCATTCACAGGCTGACGGTAGATCACCCCAGGTGCTTTGCGCTCAAGGGGCATTTCCAAAAGCTCGCCTTCAATAGGTCCGTTTCCGTCGATGGGATTGCCCAGGGTATCGATCACACGACCGACCACACCCTCACCCACGCGAATGGATGCAATGCGCTGAGTTCTCTTTGCGGTAGATCCCTCTTTGATCTCGCCGCTGGGTCCGAGCAATACGACCCCCACATTGTCTTCTTCAAGGTTGAGGACGATGCCATTCAGGCCGTTCTCAAATTCGATGAGTTCACCGGCCTGGGCGTTGCTCAGTCCGTAGATACGTGCAATACCGTCTCCTACCTGGAGGACGGTGCCCACTTCTTCGAGCTCAGCTTCGGTATTGAACTGGGTGAGTTGTTGACGAAGGATCGCAGATACTTCTGCTGGTTTGATGTCTGCCATTTTGCCGGCTTTAAAATTCTGGTATGTACAGGTTCTGGTCGAATGAGCTCTTCAGCTCGTTGATCTGGGTCAGGATGGA
>CATILC010000194.1 GCA_949516455.1 Flavobacteriia bacterium
GAACGCTCCTTTTCTTCCATCTCATCATGCACGATGGTTCCTGCCTGTTTGATGCAATTGTCGCAAATGTGGCCGTGGATACCAGCGATCAACACGCTGGTGTCCTTTTTTTCCCGTCCACAGAATGAACAGCTCAGATGCTCCTTTTTCCCACTCATTTATCGTCTGCCTCTTCTCTTTTCTTCAGCAGGATCTCATCAATGATCCCGTAATCCTTGGCTTCCTCACTGCTCATCCAATTGTCGCGATCCGAATCTTCCTGAATGCGCTCGAAGCTCTGTCCTGTATGATGTGCCTGAATTCGGTAGAGCTCGTCACGTACTTTTTGGGTCTCTTTGAGTGCGATCTCCATATCGGACACCTGTCCCTGCGTTCCACTCATGGGCTGATGGATCATAACCCGACTGTGCTGCAATGCCGTGCGTTTTCCAGCCTCGCCTGCTCCGAGAAGAACGGCAGCCATGGACGCAGCGATGCCCGTGCAAATGGTTGCGACATCTGGTCCGACCACCTGCATGGTGTCGTATATACCCAGACCTGCGTAGACCGAGCCACCGGGTGAATTCAAGTATATCTGAATATCCTTCTTGGAATCGACCGACTCCAAAAAAAGCAATTGTGCCTGCACGATGTTCGCCACCTGATCATTGATCGCCGTACCCAGGAAAATGATCCGGTCCATCATCAAGCGGGAGAACACGTCCATTTGGGCCACATTCAACTGCCGCTCCTCCATGATATACGGAGTCAGGCTTGAGTGCACATAACCTTCCAGCGTCAGGCTGCTGATGCCCTCGTGCTGCGTGGCGTATTTTCTGAATTCTTTTCCGTCCATCTATATGATTGTTTGGTTCAATGAGGGGGTTGACCGTAAAAATCCTCGACAGAAACTGCCTCGACTTTTTTACCAAATTTAGCGCTTAAATGTTCAAGCACCTTGGTCTGCATCGCCTTCTCATACAATTTCGAAACCTTATCGCCGTCATTGATGTAGTTCTGGGCGATCGAATCGACCAGGGCAGGGTCCATCATCTGCTGTCCGTATGCCGCCATCTGCTCCCGAACCAGGGCGCGGGCCGCCTCTTGCAGATCCTCATTCTCCACTTTCAGCTCTTCTTGTTCCGCTATGGAAGTCTCAATAAGCTGCCACCTGATGCCCTTGGCCATGGCTGGATACTCTTGGTCCACCTGCTGATCGGACATGGGTTCTTCCCCCTCATGCGCAGATACCATCCACTTCTTCAAAAAGGTGTCAGGAAGCGGAATATTTTCCTTTTCGAGGAGGTATTCGATCATCGCGTTCTGGAACATGCGCTCCGCATCGCCCTTGAAAGACGCTTCAAGCTGCTCTGAAACTTTGTTGCGAAACTCCGCCTCTTCCGTAACTCCCTGATGTACTTTTTCAAAGAGGTCTTCAGCGGTCATTTGAGCCGGCTCCACACGTATGATGCCCTCGATCTTGAAGTTCCACAGCATTCCGTGAGATTCCAGATGCGCTGCATCCATCCCAAGCGCCTGGGCAGCGTCTGCTTTATCTGCAAAATCGGACTGTATGTCCAGTTCGATCTCATCGTCCTTTTTCGCTCCGCTCAACTTTTTGCTCAAAAGAGAGAAACGCTCTTCGTCGAGTCGAAAACCGGCTGAGTGCGTATGACCGTTGTCTTTGTCTTTTTCCGTGCACTGCCCGCGCACAAAATCCTTCGGACCAACTTCCTCCACCTGCTCCACTTTGCCGTGTCGGCGGCGCAGGGAATCGATCTCATCGTCCACCAAATCATCAGAAATGACCACTTGGCGGAAAGGCAGCTTGTCCTTTTTTTCATCGACACTCAATTTGACCTCAGGAGCCAGGCCCAGATCGAACTCGAATTCCTGTAGCGCGGAAGACCAGTCGATATCGCTCTTTTCGCGGGGCAAAGGCTGACCAAGTAAGAACAGTTGCTGTTCTTTGATGTAGCCGTTGATGCCCTCCTGGAGTAGCTTATTCACCTCTTCTATCAAGATTCCCTGGCCGTATTGTTTTCGTATCAGGCCCGCTGGCACATTACCCTTCCTGAAACCCGGCATTTGTATGGTTTTCCGAACCTCCTGTATTTGGTGTTCTACTTTTTCGGAATAGTCTTCAGTGGACAAACCGATCCGCAGCACAGCGGTGAGATCTTCATTTTTTTCCAAATGGAATTGCATGGGGGAAAAATTTAGGGCGCAAAAGTACTCTTCATGATCGTTTCGATCTTCTGTGCACCAACCAAGAGCAAAAAGCCCTCGTTACTTGTTCAATAAACCATTGAATAATGATTTGTTTTCATCTTTCGACCAAAGAAAAATTATGCACATCTTGTGGACTACAAAATGATCTAGATATGTCCAGTCGTCTCAAACCCTTGATCTGGTTCATGACGCTCTTTCCCGTCTTTTGTCTGCAGGCACAGAATTGGGAAGACCGAATGAGCTTCTCGGCTACCCTTATCTACTTTCAGCCCTTCACCGATCTCAACGAAGCACCTCCTGTCAACAACCGCCTCAATCTGGGCATTGACGCTGGAATTTCTTACGACCTCAGCCAAAGGCTGCACCTTAGGGGCAACTGGATCTTCGGCATGCTCGATGGTGGTGAGCCGCAGTATGGCTACTTTGAAACGGTCTTCAATGAGGCCGCCGCTTTCCTCGATTATGACATCATGCCCTGGGTAAA
>CATILC010000195.1 GCA_949516455.1 Flavobacteriia bacterium
GATCGAAATAGCCTCCTCGCTCTACTTGTTCCGGTATTTCAGCATGGCAGGAAAAAAGGCTGTATTGGCCTTTATTCCCGTCTACAAAACCGTGGTGCTGTTGGAACTGACCGGCCGGAGAAAATGGCAGACCCTGCTGTTTTTCATACCGATCGTCAATCATGTGATGTGGATCATTTCTGCCTACGAATTGCTGCACGTCTTTCAACGCCGAAGCTGGACCGACATTCTGTTGAGCATCTTCACCCTTGGGCTGTGGCTCGGCATCATTCCCCTGCTTTCGAATGCAAAAATGGAGCTGAAGCATTCAGCGCCCGACCGAGCCGCAATGAAAAAGCAGTTGGGGGAGTTCATTCCCTCTGCCCTCTTTGCGATCGTGGCGGCTACGGTCATTCGAACCTTCACCTTCGAGGCCTACACCATACCCACCAGCTCAATGGAAGAATCACTGATGGTGGGCGACTTCCTCTTCGTCAGCAAAACCCATTACGGATGCCGGCTGCCCATGACGCCGGTGACGATCCCACTTTTGCATGCGGATATTCCCCTATTCGGTGGAAAGAGCTACCGAAGCGAGGTTCGGTTCCCCTACCTGCGCCTGCCCCGCTTCCAAAGCATTCAGCGCGGACATTCCTTTGTTTTCAACACACCGCAGGATGTGGGCGTGCCCATCGACAAGCGTAGGAATTATGTGAAGCGTTGTGTGGGCATCCCGGGAGACAGCCTCGAGGTGATCGGTGCCCAGGTATACATCAACGGCGTGCGCACAGCTTTCCCCGAACGGGCCAATCCGCAATTCAACTACTACGTACGCACCAATGGAAACGGATTCAACCGCAGGCAGCTGAAGGAGCGCTTTGACATCAACTTCCTGAGCGCCGAGCAGATGAGAAGCCATCAGGATCAGGGAGATGTGATCACCGGTTCGGCAACGGAGTACATCATGACGATCTCGGATAAGGCCATCGATGAATTTCGCACACTCGGGAATATCGAAGAGATCATCCCCATCGATCTGCCCAACAGAAAAGACCTGCCGATCGACAAAAAACTGCCCGGACTTCTGAAGAAATACTATGAAATGAACCTGAGAACAGAGAAAGCACTCTTTCCCAATACAGACGACCCGCACCAGGAAGCCCTCTTCTCCTATTCTCAGGACAACTACGGACCTCTTTATCTGCCCAAAGAAGGTGATCAAATGGAGATCAATGAACGGAACTTCAATACCTATGCGGAGACCATCAACCTCTTCGACGGACAGAAGATCGAAAAAAGGGAAGATGGCTTCTATGTGAACGGCAAACGATCCGACACCTACCGATGGAATCAGGGCTACTACTGGGCCATGGGAGACAACCGCTATAATTCTCAGGATTCCCGCTTTTTTGGCTTTGTTCCGGAAGACCACATCGTGGGCAAGCCGGTATTTATATGGATGAGCTGGGACAAGTATGCGGAAGGCGCCAAGAAGATCCGAACCGAGCGTGTGTTCACCACGGTCAATGGAGAAGGCAAGCGCACAAGCTATTTATGGCCATTTGTCATCGTGGTCTTTGGATATTCCTTCTGGTCCAGAAGGCGAAAAGCAAAACAGAACGCTGCCTGATCCATCGTCATCCCTCGTTCTGTCCACAGCTTATTGGCCGCCTGTGGAATGGTTCGCTCTTTGGGTGCGCAATGGCTCTCTGACCCTGGAAGCGCAGGAACATCTGCAAAAACAGTCTTACAGGAACCGCTGTCGAATACAAACGCGACAGGGCGTTCAGGAACTGATCATCCCGTTGGACCGCAGCGGAAGCAGGCATATCCAGGAGATCGGCATCAGCCTTAGGGAAGACTGGTGGCGGGTGCATTGGAAAGCCATTGAATCCGCCTACGCCCACGCCGCATTTTTCTCGGCCCTCGGCCCTGAGATCAAAGAACTGTACGAACGGCCGATCGAGGAACCTCTTTGGA
>CATILC010000196.1 GCA_949516455.1 Flavobacteriia bacterium
GGCGAAAAGAGTGCACTGTACAAATCCACAGACGGGGGAAACAGCTGGTCGAAGATCCACAATGGGTTTCCGGAGGGCAAGTTGGGCCGCTTGGGCATTGCTGTTGCACCCTCGAATCCGAACGTACTCTACACGGTCATAGAAGCCGAAGAAGACAAAAAGAAGGGACTGTACCGAAGCGACGATGCGGGCGGATCGTGGACCCAGCTGAACAATGATTTTGGCATCACCGTGCGTCCGTTCTATTTCTCGAGGATCAATGTAGACCCCAGAGATGAGAATGTGGTCGTCAAGGCCGGTCTCTCGGGATCCATATCACGGGACGGAGGAAAGACCTTCAAAAGCCTGGGGCGTATGCACGCCGATATTCACGATGTGATCTTTGACATAAAAGATTCGGACCGAATGTATTCCGGAACCGATGGCGGAGTATACCGCAGCTACAATGGCGGAACCACTTTTGAAATGGTCAAGGACCTGCCCTTGTCGCAATTCTACCACATCAGCCTGGACAATGCGGAGCCCTACAATATCTACGGCGGACTTCAGGACAATGGCTCCTGGCGCGGTCCATCCCGTTCGGGCGGAGGCATCACCGCAGCAGACTGGATCTCTATTGGATACGGCGATGGATTTCGCGTTTTGAAGCATCCCACCAAGAACATCACCTATTCCGAAATGCAAGGCGCCGAGAATGTTTGGCGCTACGACGGCGACAAGAAAGTGGTAAAAACCGTTCAACCCTTGGCCAAGGACGGAGACCCCAAATTGCGTTTCAACTGGAATGCCCCGATGGCCATCAGTTCCCACGAACCCGATCGCTTTTATATGGGCAGCCAGTTTCTGCACAGATCCAGCGACATGGGCAATACCTGGGAGATCATCTCGCCGGATCTGACCACCAATGACAAGTCCAAGCAGAACCAGGAAAATTCGGGCGGATTGTCCAAGGACAATTCAGGCGCAGAGAACCACACCACCATTTTCACCATCACCGAATCGCCTCTGGATCAGAACGTCATCTGGGTGGGTACGGATGATGGAAATGTTCAGGTCAGCCGGGACGGAGGTGCTTCATGGAAGAACACCACGCCCAATATCGAAGGGCTTCCCGAAAACACCTGGGTGTATCACATTGAAGCCAGCGTGCACGGAGCAGGGACGGCCTACGCGGTCTTCAACGCCTACACCCGTGGCGATAAGAAGCCTTACGCCTACAAGACCACGGATTTCGGGCAGACATGGACCAGCATCATCAGCGATGACGTGCCCATTTTCGCTCGGAGCATTCAGGAAGATCTGGTGAATGAGGACCTTCTTTTCCTGGGAACAGAGTTTGGTCTCTACGTTTCCTTGGACGGTGGACGCGGCTGGAGTCGTTACGATAAGAATGTTCCACCCGTGGCCATCCATCATCTGGAGATGGACCCCAAAACCAACGACCTTGTGCTCGGCACGCATGGTCGGGGCATCATCATTATCGATGATGTGTCCCCACTTCGGGAGATCGACCGGGAAGTATTGGGTCAGAAGCTCCATTTTTTTGAAAGCAAGCCTTTTGTCATGAAGGAGAGCAGTGGTGGTTTTGGATCGAGTTCCGGCTATCAGACCGAATGGTACGGTGGAAATCCAAGCACAAGCGCACAGATCAAATACATATTGCCCAAGCGCCACACTTTCGGCAAGATGAGCATGGAGATCCAGGACATGGATGGAAATAAGGTGACGACCATTGGTCCGGGTAAGGACAAAGGGATCAATACGGTCGGCTGGAACTACACCATGAAGAATCCAAAGGTGGCCAAGGGAAAGACTTTCAGCTTCAGTGGGTTCACAGCTCCTCAGGTGCCTGCGGGTCGCTACAAGGCGGTCATCACCAAAGGAAAAGACCGCTTCGAGCACGAATTCACCGTCGAGAATGATCCGAAGATCGGCCTGACCGAAGAGCAGTACGAGCTGAAGCACAGTACGACGATGAAGGTCTACGACATGACCGAGGAACTGGCCTATCTCGTGTATCGGCTCGATGCCTATTGTGAGGAAATGGGAAGTTCAAAGAAGCGGCTTCTGAAGAAGTTAAAGGCCCTGAAAGAAACCCTGGTCATTACCACGGGCGACAATTATGTGGGATCTGCTGAACCACAACTTCGCGAAAAGATCGCCGATCTCTATGCCAAGCTGGCCAGCAGCTACGACCTTCCCTCGCAGGCGGAGTTGGACAATCTGGCGGCTTTGGAGAAGCGCTTCGAACGGGCCAAGACAGATTTTGAAAAGCTCGAAGGCAAGATCAAGAATTCTACAGTGGAGCTCAAGAGTTTCGAAGAATTCCTGGACTCCTGACAAAAAGGGAATAAAAAAAGCTGAGGTGCGCAGGGCATCTCAGCTTTTATCAGAGAATTTTGGCAAAAGGCTGCGCTCAGTCTTTGATGAAACGCAGGGACTTTTGCCCGGAGGCGCTCTTAAGGCGGATCAGATAAGTGCCTGGAGCCAGATGGGAAACGTCCATCTTGGTTTCGCCCAAAAGGCCCGTTTCTGACTGAAGATGTCGTCCATTCAGATCATAAATGTCCAAGGCATACCGCTGTAGAGGACCATCGATGTACAGATTTTCGAAGGCTGGCGATGGATAGGCGGTAAAGGTCAGGTCCAGAAGTGCAGGCGCTCTTGTGCTCATGGCATTGGTACCCGTATTTCCTGTGATCTCCCACTCGAGGATGGGGCCGCCCCACCAAAGGGTGTCCACATTCAAACAGGCCAAGCCCAGAGAGTCGTTGTAGATCAGTGCCGAAACCAACATGGAATCCGTTGGCGGAACATTGTGGTTGAAAGCCATCGTACCCGTTGTTGAAGCCGTACCTCGGGTGGTGTCCAGGTGGATGATGTTCCCCTGGAAATCGGTGATCTCCCATTCGATCACATTGGGTTCCCTTGGCCACAGCAGATACATGCCTGAATGGTACAACTGTACATAATTGGGTCCGGAGGAAGCGACCGAAATGCCCACCATGGAGCAGTCGATCTGCTGCCCAAACGTTGGAATGTTCAGGGAAGCGATGAGCAGAAGCGAGAGAAGATATTTCATAGATATCATGATTTGATGCGCTTCAAACCTAGTCGATTCGCTGTTTTCGGACGACACGTCTGTGGGTGAAAGTGGCCTAAGAGCGGAACAGATGGGCTTTATTTGATCATTGGCTTTGAGCCGAAGAATATTCAACCCTTCGGAGCGATGGCCTTTATGTTGTTCGACCTCGACTGGTCGTCATCCAGGATCTGTTCGTTCACTGTGGCAAAGTCGATCGCAGCCAGATCGATCTTTCGGATCTGCCGATTCCACATGGTGTGGTAATAGAACACTCGGTTTTGAAGGTCTGAAGATGTGGTGACTTGCGTGGCGCTGGATATGTCTTTAGGGATGTGCTCGGTGGGGATCTGCGCGCCGAGAGGGATGTTGAAATTGTCCAGGATCCTGAAGGATTCGAGTACGGCTTCCAAGCTGTTCTCCAACGGGCGACAGGAAGCGGTAAAGGCAGCTGCGCGTGTGAATCGGGAAGGCGGCGTGAAATCGCCGGGCATACCCAGCAGTCCTGAGCCACCTCCGAGTGGTTTCAGCTCGTAGCCCGAGAAATTCTGTGGTGCGTTGGGTAAATTACTCAGGCGCAAATAATTCCGCTGATTGGTGACGTGCCAATCGTAGGTGGGAGAGTTGGTGATCACACCCAGATAGGGCTCATATACCTTGATCTCTCCGTTGTTCACGATCTCAATGATCTTGCTCGCTCCGCTCGGATCCGCCACCTTGAAATGGAAGGGCAGGTCGGCTCCTCCAAAATCCTCATTCTTCACCTCCACAACTTTCACAGATTGCAATTGGGCAACGAGTTCGTCCACTGTTTTGAAAGAGGACAGCATCCACTGCATCAGGTCGCCGACGCTCATGGAGTTCTCTGCATCCGCAGGATCGTATGTGGCGTACTCAGCAAATCCAGGCAAATAGTAAACACCCACATAGAGCCCTTCCTCATTCAGTCCGTCCGGACCGTAGCTCTGTCCATAGGCAGTGAGGGTAACAAAGCCATACGTTCCCGTCCACACTTTGCCGTTCTGGCCTTCTGGGGTCAGTGCCTGAAAGCGCTTATTTCTGGGCACCACAAGCACCTTGTTGTGCTGTGCATCACTCAGCGCCCACTCTACGGTACGGGCCACGACGACCGAGCCGTCTTTGGCCTTGAGCGTAATGCCGGTGCATGCCCAAGCCATCGGTGCGGACAAAACGAGGGTCAGGAAAGTGAGTAGGTAGCGCGTCATCTTCTCGGAATCTTTGTATCCGAAAGGTAAAACGATCAAACCTACCTGTTAGAAGCAGGTCAGATGAAGAAAAGAACAGGGATGAACAGCCTTCAGTGAATCAAGCGGTCAGATTCAATTCAGGATTGGTGATAAGCAATGAAGATATTCGAGGAAGGTGTTTGGTCAAAAGGGCAAGCGCTTCCTGAGAAGCGACTTCTGAATTGAGGCCCGGGATGGCGTTCAAAGAGGAGTTTTCGAACTCGATACAGCCCATGGACCAATCATTGAATAAGAGTTTCTCTACGTTTTCTCTAAAAATGACCTGCACATCAAAATGACGCTGGTCTTTTTTGATCCTGCTGAAGAGATCGTCCACCTTTTCGCTCTCTCCCTCGATCACCTGGAAGAACAAACCATTTCGGTAATAGAGGAAACCGGTGATCTCATCAATGGAGTTGTAGGCCCTTGCATCGTGCAACAGATCGAGAAGGTCCCTCTTGCTGAAGGCCTCCGTTGCCTGGCTGGTATAAACGATGCGTGACTTACTCATGACGGTGACAAAACTGGGCGAAGCTATAAAAAATATTCAACAAAGTAAGTATAGTACTACATGAATAAGTCTGCTCA
>CATILC010000197.1 GCA_949516455.1 Flavobacteriia bacterium
CAGTCAGCACTGAACTGGTATGACGACAGCGGTGCTCAGACGGCCAGAGAACTGCAGCGCTACGCCGAAAAAGCATTCGAACTGGGTACGCTCGATCTGCCCGCCCATTGGCAGGGATTGCTCGAGGCCCAGAAGATCAGAGAAGACCATTTGAAAAACCTACGCGACTTCAACCAGACCAGCGTGCGGATACAGTATCTGCGCGGTAGTTTTAATACCCAGAACCCATGAGAACGATCTGGATCATTCCCCTGGCCCTGACCGTGGCCTGTTCCCATTCATCGGAGCACGATCACCACAGCCATGGCCCGGCCGAACACAGCCACCAGGAGCACGCATCGGAAATGCACACCGATGAGCACAGAGAGGAAGTGCATCTGCTGGATCGGCAGATGGAGGTGATGGACATCCGACTCGGTCATTTTGAGACGCTCGACCTGAGCCAGACGATCCGTTCCAACGGACGGCTCGAGTTGCCGCCACAGAACCGGGCAGAGGTCACGGCCCTATGGGGTGGACGGGTGAAGGAGATCTTCGTCTTTCCAGGCGGCATCCTCAAAAAAGGGGAGTTGATGGCCACTTTGGAACAGCCTGGATTCATTCAGCTTCAGGAAGACTTTCTTCGCCACAAGGCCGAATGGCTCCTCAGCCAAAGTGCACTGGAGCGGAGGGAGCAGCTAGCGGCTGACAGCCTGAATTCCCAGCAGAGCCTGGAAGAGGCCCGTACCCATGCCCAGAACCTGGAGGTGCAGGTCAAGGCAGCAGAGGCACAGCTGCGGATGATGGGCATTTCGCCTGCTTCGCTCGAGAAGGAGGGCATCCGTTCGGAACTGCCCATCTATGCACCCATCAACGGACATGTACGCTCGATCGATATTCAGATCGGCAGTTACGTGCAGGAGCACGAACGCCTGTTCGAGCTGGCGGACAACGATCATCTGCACATCGATCTTCTGGTCTACGAGAAGGACGTGCACAAGGTGAAGGTCGGTCAGGAGGTGGTGTTTCACCTCAGTGGGCAGCCTGATGAGCTGTTCCGTGCCCGGGTTTTTGCGGTGGGAAAGTCTTTTGAGGAAGAGACAAGCGCCCTGCTGGTCCATGCGGAGATCGAAAACGAAGCCGGCGGACTCTTGCCCGGAATGTATGTGGAGGCACGGATCGAAGTGGGCCAGAGAAAGGCGCGTGCCCTGCCCGAGGCCGCCATTGTTCGCGACGGAGGAATGGACTACATTTTCGTTTGGGCACAGGAAGATGCTGCCCATGGCCAGGAGGGAGAACGGGTCTTTTTAAAGCAGGAGGTCAAGGTGGGTATTCGGGACCTGGGCTATGCCGAGGTCGTTCCCGCAGATCCGCTGAGCGATAAGGCTGAGGTGGTGACCCATGGCGCATTTTATTTGATGGCCGAGCTCAACAAAGGAGACGGCGAACACGGGCATCATCATTGATATACCATGCACATGAACACACGATCCATCCCATATATCATTTGTGCTGCTCTTCTGAGTACGGCCTTTCTCTCGGCTCAGAGTAAGTACGTACTGGAAGGCCGAAAGCGGGCCGCTGAGGTGCGCAGCACACCGCATATTTTCCCCATGGACGGGCTGGCGGAAAAGGAGAGCTATTTCCCATTCGCTCCACTGGGCGATGCAACCATCACGCTGCCAGTGAGTTTTGTGGTGATTACAGACACCGCGCAGGATCAGGGGCTGCACCACGGAGAGGATACCCGGGCAAGCTTTCGCAAGGTCATCGACGAGATGAATACCTACTACGAAAAGAATACGCCGCCCATAGACAATATTCCGGGTCGGGCATTCGTGGAAGACCTCGGCTTTCGGGTCCGTTTGGCCGACACCTACATCTTCGATGACCCTGAATTGTACGAGTTCCGGCAGCTGGCACAGCTCTACAACCGCATCTACGAGCGCATCCCGGCGGTGCGCAATACGGTGGTGATCGTGTGCAACCGCTTTTTGTATTCCGGAGCCTGGGGCTGGTCGTCCACGGTTCGGGTTCCCAATGAGTCGGTGCCGGGTTTTATCATACAGACACTGAATGTGGACGATGAATACTTTCAGGGCGTAGAAGATCAATACGCCCAGCATTGGGTCCACGAGCTCAACCATCTGTTTGGCCTGGGCCATGTGTATTCGGGCAGTGCGGGTACAGAAAGCTGCGATCCCTCGCATCCGGATTATCTGAGCGATGTGTTCGGAACCCAGCCTCAGGAATGGTGCGAGCAAGGACGCGGCCGTTGTGTGGCCTGCTATTACACAGGGGAGCACAGAGAGCGGACCAACAACATCATGTCGGGCAACAGTGTGAAGTCGCCGGCTTCTGCGGCCTACTATTCGCCCATGCAGATCGCCCGATTGCACAGGCAGCTGACCATTGCGCCCATTGGAGCGATCTCAGAGGGCCACTCGCCCGATAAGGTTCTGAAGATCGCCCGCTCCGATACTTTGGAACGCGACCTCAGACTTCATCAGGACCTCTACCTGCCCCGTGGGGTGACCTGGGTAGTGAAAAGCGATGTCTCGATGAGTACGGGCTGCGTGATCTATGTGGAAGCGGGCGCCATGCTGATCGTGGACGGCGGTTCCGTTCATCCGGCCTCATTTCGTCGATACGCCACCTGGGGCGGTGTGCGGATGATGCGGCAAGGCACCGAGCGGGGCATGATCCGGCTGCTCAATGGGGGAAGCCTACGAACCTCCTCGATGGAATAAAAAAAGCCGCTGCAGATCATTGCAGCGGCCCTTAAAAAAAGGAAAGGATCGCGTTTTATTGACGGGTCAGCATTCCTGTGGTCTCGGCTCTTCCGAGTTCCACATTGGCTGCAGGAACGGAAATGGTTTGCAACAGACGCGCATCCATTTTGAAGTCCGCCATATACTGCAGTTCGTAGGAGACCGCAGTCACTGTTCCGAGTTGGTTCATATCCTCGGAGTGGGTCATTTTCCCTGTCATGTCGAAGTACACCTTGGTGGAGTCGTCTCCAGTTGCGGAGGGCGCCCATACGTAGTGGCCATCCGTGTCCTTGATAATGACCAATGCGATGTTTTCAGAGACCGTATCCACTCCGAACAGCGTACCGGAAGTGATGGTATTGGTCAGCCCGGAGTAGACACCTGAGTAGTCGTTTGGAATGCTGGGGCCGTTGTTGTTGTCGTCGTCATCGGAACAGCCGATCGAAACCAGAGAAATTAGAGCAGCTGCGAAGAAAATGTTGCGCATGGGTGTGTGTTTTTGTGCGGCGCTAATGTACGCAGTCTGCGGCCTTGTCAGCGTTAAAGAAGGTGGAAGTTCATGCCAGGGGTTTGCGGCATCTTTACAGCAGTGAAGCTGTTTCAAAAAGATTCGACACCATGCCCAAGATCCGTGCAAGCCTCGGCGATCTGTTGTTCCTGATCGGCCTGGGAATATTTCTGCTTCTGCTCAGTGAAACCGACAACTTCGGTCTTCTTGGGC
>CATILC010000198.1 GCA_949516455.1 Flavobacteriia bacterium
AGGAATCCTTGCAGGCCGAAGGGGAGCACGATGATCAGGCCAAAGAAGAACACCCATTGGATCACATCCAAGGCCTTGTATTTTTTCATCAATGGATGGACGAGGACCAAATAGCCCGCATACGAACAGGCGTTGCCCAGAATGAGCAGGTCGCCAATGGGATGGCTCAGGATCGATGAGATCTTTCCACCGGCCAGAATGAGTCCAAGCGCCCCTGCCGCAGCCAAAAAGAAGCCGATGCCCCTGCGCAAGTGAAAGCTTTCTGTTTTTTGAAGTACGCCAAACAAAACGACCAGCATGGGGGAGATGATCATGATGATGCTTGCATTGATGGGCGAGGTCAGGTTCAGTCCGTGGAAGAACATCAGCTGATTGGCCGCCACGCCGAGAAGTCCGCACAAGGCGATCCTCGGGAGATCCTTCCTGTCCGGCCAATTCCACTTGGCTCTGCTCCGAAGCACAAGGAACAGGAAACTCGCACCCAGAACCCGAATCAATATAAAAGCTGAAGGTTCAACCCATAAAGGCATCACTTCTTTGGCCCAGATGTAATTGATGCCATAGGTGAGCGCGACCGTCCACAAGGCCAGATGCGCCCACAAGATTCTGGAGGAAGACTTTTGCACACAGCGAATGTAGATGAAGCCTAAGCCCTTTGCTACATTTACCACCAAATCTCTTTCCATGGATCAAGAACATTTAGGATTCGGCACCAAGGCCATACACGGCGGTCAGGAGCCCGACCCCGCCTTCGGTGCAGTGATGCCCCCCGTTTATCTGACTTCGACCTATGCGCAAAGCCGCCCAGGTGAGCACAAGGGTTATGAATATTCACGCACGCACAATCCGACCCGCACGGCCTTGGAGCGCAACCTCGCATCCATCGAAAATGGACGCTTCGGTTTGGCATTCAGCAGTGGTCTGGCGGCCATCGATGCCATTGTACGCCTTTTGGCTCCCGGAGACGAAGTGGTTTCCACCAACGACTTGTACGGCGGTACCTATCGACTCTTCACCAAGATCTTTGAGCGCTATGGCATCAAATTCACCTTTGTCGATCTGACCACAGAAGGCGAACTGGAAGCAGCGATCACGGAACGAACGCGCATGGTCTGGGTGGAAACGCCTTCCAATCCAATGATGCGCATCACCGATATCCAAGCGGTGGCTGAGCTGAAAAAAGACAGGGATTTTCTGCTGGTCGTGGACAATACATTCGCCACTCCCTGTTTGCAAAGACCTCTTGAGTACGGAGCGGATATTGTGATGCACTCGGCCACCAAATACCTCGGTGGCCATTCAGACGTGGTCTTGGGCGCAGCCGTTGTCCGGTCGGAGGACTTGCATGAGCAATTGGCTTTCAATCAAAATTCGGCGGGCGGGACACCCGGTCCACTGGACAGTTATCTGGTGCTTCGAGGGATCAAAACGCTGCATCTGCGCATGGACCGGCATTGCAGTTCGGCCATGAATATCGCCCGTTGGCTTGAAGCACATCCAAAAGTGGACAGGGTCCATTACCCAGGACTGGAGTCGCACAAAGGACATGAGATCGCAGCGCGGCAGATGGCACAATTCGGCGGCATGCTTTCCTTCACCTTGAAATCTGACCTGCAGGAAGAGGCCTTTTCTGTGATCTCTTCACTGAAAATTTTCACCCTCGCTGAATCGCTGGGCGGTGTGGAGTCGCTCTGCGAGCATCCGGCCAGCATGACCCATGCATCCATACCGGCTGAAGAGCGCGCCAAGGTGGGTCTTGGCGATTCCCTGATACGTCTGAGTGTGGGTGTCGAAGATGAAAAAGACCTCATAGCGGATTTGGAGCAGGGACTGGACTTGATCTGATATGAATCAGAAATTCGGAGTTATAGGTTTGGGCCGATTTGGCCGATCCATTGCGCGAAAACTCTCGGCCAAGGGTGCCGAGGTGATGGGAATTGATGTGCTGCAGGAAAAAGTGGACTCGGTCCACAACGACATCACATTGGCCGTTCGCCTCGATTCCACGGACAAGCGCGCGCTGGAGTCTCAGAATGTAAATGACCTGGACGTGGTGGTCATTGCCATAGGGGCAAGCTTTGACGCCATGCTTTTGACCGTTTTTCTCCTTCAGGAACTCGGAGTGAAGCGCATCATTGCACGTGCTCAGGATGAGACCCAAAAGGTCATTTTGGAGAAGATGGGCGTGACCGAGATACTGAATCCCGAGGAGGAGGTCGGCAACAACATGGCCGAGCTGCTGCTGAATCCGGGCGCACTGATGTGCATGCAGCTGCCGGATGATTTTGAGATCATGGAAGTGACCGCACCGAGAAAAGTGTTGGGCCGCTCACTGAGCGATATCGGGCTCCGCGAGAAATACAATTTGAATCTGGTTACCTTGCTGAGAAAGACAGACGATGCGCACCACATCATGGGTATACCGGATGCGCGCACGCTCGTTGAAAAGGACGACCTCATTGTACTCTTTGGAAAGAACAGCGACATTAATCGCTTCATAGAAATCAATCAGTAAAACGCGCCCATGAAAAAATGGATCCCCTTTCTCGTTCTTGGTTTGGCCACCATGGCCTGCTCTGATGATGACGAAGACAACGGACCAGGCGGTCTGACTGGCCGGATGATCGGTACCTGGGACATGACGTCCCTGACCTATGCGACCTCCTTTCCGAATCCTTTCGATCCCTTCAATCCCATCAATGCAGCCGGCGATGCGACCGGGGTCCAAGGTGCGTTCAATGTGCGCTACAGTCCTAACCAGAACCTGGATTATGACTATGAATTCACCATCGATGACGACGATCTGCTCTTCCCCATTCCCGTCAACCGCGCAGGACAGGCAGACTGGCAGGTTTTGGCCAACAATACTAAAGTGATGTTGATCGAAGACGGAGAGACGGTGATCTACGATGTCCTGATCAACGAGCCGGATCGACAGGTTTGGTCTGGAGTGATCCCATTCACCATTTCCGCATTGAGCATCACCGTAGATACGGACATCCAATTCACACTGGAACGCCGCTGAGCCAGATTCAGCGCTTTCGGTGCTGGTAGTGGGCTTCGGTCAGTTCAAGGAGCCGGTCCACATGCTCTTGCGCGTCCGACCAGTCGTAGTCGGCCTGAACGATGCTCAGGATGAATTCCCTTGCTTCTTCGATGTTTTCGAATGATTCGAGCTGAGAGCATACACGCATCAGGTCGGATGCATTCCCTTCGAAAAGGTGCTTGGAAAGTGCGATGCGGTCATTCAAACCCAATTGCCAGCCCGTTGCCGGCGCCTGTTTTTGATCGGTTTCTGCCTTCGTTTCCTCCGCAGCTGGGACCGGTGGATCTTCAGCTTGGATGGGCTGCGGTACAGGCGGACCTTCCGGATCCGGCAGCACTTTGATCTCATCGCTGAATTCCAAAGCAGGCTGTTCTGCGATGGCATTCTGTTCCGGAGCGCTTTCTGTGTCCAGGGCTGCGAGCTTTCGAATGCGCTCTTCCAACGCCTGTTCCCTTAAGACGCTCCGCTGAGACTGTTCACTCAGGAACCGCTGCAGCTGAACTTCCTGCAACAGATGCTCGGTCTGTTCGCTGAGTTTCGCCCAGTCCACTTCTTCGGTCTTCAAGCCGTCCTGTATATTCTGAAGCCATTCGATCAGTTGGTTGCGGGTGTCATCAAAAGAAGCCATCAACAGATAAGTTTGGTTAGTTTTGAGCCTGAACGACAAGCCGTCGGAAAGTACTAAAATGTTTCTAGAGCAAGGAGTCAATCCCCAGATGCAGGGAGGTTGGATCGAGGTCATCTGCGGTTGCATGTTCTCGGGCAAGACCGAAGAGTTGATCCGCCGTCTGCGGCGGGCCGAGATCGCTGGTCAGCGTGTGCTGATCTTCAAACCCATGGTGGACGATCGTTACTCGGAAGACCATGTGGTCTCTCATGACAACCGCTCTATTCCCTCGGTGGCCATCGATCGTTCGGAGGCGGTCTGGGACCACAAAGACAGTTTTGATGTGGTGGGGATCGATGAGGCGCAATTCTTCGATGCGTCCATCGTACAGGTCGTTACTGAGTTGGCCGATAAAGGCCATCGCGTGGTGATCGCAGGCCTCGATCTGGACTACACCGGCAAGCCTTTCGGACCCATGCCCGAATTGCTCTGTTTGGCAGAATATGTTTCTAAGGTGCACGCGATTTGCCGCAGGACAGGCAATTTGGCTCATTATAGCCACCGAACCGATGAAAATGAAGAACTGATCGCACTGGGGCATCAGGACCATTACGAACCGGTATCCCGAAGGGTGTTCCTTGAATTGAAACGCACCCATGAAAAATGAGGGGATCGCTCTGAAGGCGATCGCCAAATGCATCAAGGGCAGGGTGGAAGGGCCTTTGACCGATGAACCCATCCGGCATCTGATCCTCGACAGCAGGAAATTCCAAGGCCGTCCCAATGCATTGTTCTTTGCGCTGAAAGGGGAGTCGCATGATGGACATTTCTTTCTGGACGAACTCTATCAAAAAGGCCAGAGACGCTTTGTGGTGGAACGGATGCCTGAAATTCCGCAGTCCGATGCCACCTACATTCTGGTAGAGGATGCACTCAAGGCTTTACAGCAGCTCGCTGGCAGTCATCGCAAGCAATTCAATTATCCCGTGCTGGCGATCACTGGCTCCTGTGGAAAGACGGTGCTCAAGGAATGGGCCCACCAGCTCATCGGACCAGATCGGAGGATGGTGCGCAGTCCAAAGAGCTACAACTCCCAAGTAGGGGTTCCGCTCTCCTTATGGGCCATGAGGGAAGACCACGAATTGGCGGTCATTGAGGCCGGCATCAGCCGACCTGGAGAAATGCAGCGGCTGGAACGCATGATCCGTCCGACCAT
>CATILC010000199.1 GCA_949516455.1 Flavobacteriia bacterium
AGCTCGGGCACGACCACAATTGAGTTGGAAGCAGGCCACAATGGATGGGAGTTGAAGCTTTCTGACCTGAGTGGCAAAATACTGTTCGAAGAACGCATCCCTTCAGGAGCTGCACAATGGCGCCTGGAGTTGGACAAACTGCCCGTCGGCTCCTATCAATTGCTTTTGGTCGGTGACCGGGAGCGCCAACAGACGAGACTCATTCTGACGAGATGACCCAACGCACTTTAAAGTGCATCATAGGCTTTTTCTTTTTCGGACCGTTTGCATCGTTCGGACAACAAACCACCCTGTTTGTATTGGACGGCCAGAGTGATGAACCCATTGAGTTTGCTCATGTGGTTTATTTCTCGGAGTCTGGAAATGAGTTGGGAATCACAGATGTAGATGGGCGGCTCAGTTTGGATATCGAGCAGCCCGTTTCCTTTGCGGTAACCTATGTAGGGTACAAAACATTTTCGGGAGAAATAGCCCCCGGAACCGAAATGACGATCCGGCTCAAACGCGGAGACTACCGATTGGACGATGTGGTCGTTACTGCTCAGTATTTGCCAACACGGCCGGAGGAGTCGGTCATCCCCGTGCGCATTTTGGACAAAGAACGCATCGAGCAGAAGGGCGCTGCCAATTTGGGACAGTTGCTCAACGACGAACTCAATATCCGCCTGCAGACGGACGGCATCTTGGGTACGGGGATGAGCATACAGGGCCTGTCCGCCAGAAACGTCAAGATCCTTGTGGATGGCGTTCCAGTGATCGGGCGGCTCAACGGTTCTTTGGACCTCGGGCAAATGAACCTGCAGGATGTGGAACGCATCGAGATCGTCGAAGGGCCGGTTTCTGTCAACTATGGGTCCAATGCGCTTGCAGGAGCCATCAATATCATTTGTAAAAAACCAGAGGAGTCCGTTTTCACAGGTGGGGGACGCCTGTTCTACGAATCCGTAGGCGTCTATAATGCCGATGCCAGTACTCAGATTCCCATGCGTGGTGAAGATGTTCTTCGCTTGAGTGGTGGGCGAAATTTCTTCGATGGATGGAGCCCGGAAGAAGAGCCGTCACGTGATGTGCTGTGGAACCAAAAAGAGCAGCTCTACGGGAAGCTGCAGTACCGTCACGTGGGCAGCAAGTGGGCCACGGATTTTGAGTCCAACGGATTCAAAGAGCGCATCAAGGACAAGGGCGATCGCCGCAGCGCATTTTCCAATTATGCCTTTGACAATTGGTACACCACGCATCGACTGGACAATAGGCTCCGGCTGGGCAGGGAGTGGGCGCATTCAAAATTGGATGTTGTCAGCGGATACAATTGGTTCCGAAGGGACAATGTGCAGTACAACCGCAATTTGGTGGATCGCACGGAAGAAGTGAACCCGGACCCCACGCCCCACGATACAACGACCAACACCCTTTTTCTCTCCCGCGGCACCTGGAGCAGCACCAAGCAGGACGCTCGTTTGAATTTTCAGATGGGCTATGAAGTGTCGTATGAAACAGGCGGCGGAAAGCGCATTGAAGGCGATTTCCAGAGCATGGGTGATTATTCCCTTTTTGGAAGCCTTCAGTGGAAGCTCGGAAGTGATCTAATGGCCCAACCAGGCCTGCGCATCTCCCACAATACGGATTACAGGGCGCAGCCCGTTCCCTCCCTTCACATACTCTGGAAAAAGTCTGAGCAGGCGCAGTTTCGATTCAATTATGCACGCGGATTTCGAGCGCCCAGCATCAAGGAATTGTACATTGAATTCATTGATGCAAACCACAACATCGTGGGCAACCCAGGTCTGCGAGCGGAATACGCCCACCACCTCGACCTCTCCGCTGTGCGCACTTTCAAAGACAAGCGATCGGTTCACGCATTGAGGATCAAACCGAGCTTGTTCTACAACCACCTTTCCAATCAGATCGAGCTGGCTTTGGTCGATGTGGGACAATTCAGCTATGTGAATGTGAGCCAGACGCAGACCGCCGGCACGGTGATCGACATGTTGTACACCATCCACCCAGATTTCAGTTTCAAGGCCGGCGCTTCCCTGCTGTTCCAGTCTTTTGAATTGGTGGATGGACGATCGGAGTTTTTCAGTGAAGAGGTCCGTATGGGGTTTGGCTATTGGAGGCCGTCCAAAAAGTTCGGAATGGACGTCACCTACAAGTATACTGGAAGGGCACCGCAGCTCTCTTTGCCGGAGTCTGGGGTCTCGGTGGCCACCATGAATGCATTTCACTGGATGGATGTTTCGGTCACACAGAAGTTCTGGAAGAATCGATGGAGCCTGACCGTGGGCGGACGCAACCTCTTTGATGTACGGAACATTCAAACCTCTGGAGGCGGTGGCATCCATTCATCCGGAGGACCGGTGCCCATGGGCTGGGGCCGAAGTTTCTTTACCAGCCTGAAAATGTCCTTCTGATGGCCAGAGGCAAGCAATTTTTTTTGCTCTGTTTGATCTTCCTCTCTTGCGAGAAGGAGGAGCCTCTATATCCGCCCGCCAGAGGAGGACTGCTGACGGCGGCCATAGGCAAGGACTACAGCCGTTCGAGTTATTTACGCATATCTGATGGCACATTTGCAGTTTCCAGGGAGCGCGATATTTTCCAGTTGAGCTTCAGTTCTGATTCGCCGGATTCGGCCATTTTCCTCAATTCGTTCAATTTCATGTTTGCGCGAAAGAGCGGAGACACCAATTACAGCGCAGTGCTGGACACCAACAGCCCGCACCCCTGGACCTATGATTTCCCTGACGGAGATCCGGGCAGGACAGCGCTCAAAGGCGCGCGGAATGATGCGGGAGTGCCAAGCAAGGAAGTGTTCATACTCGACTTGGGCTACGACAAACAATTCAATAAGCTGGGCTATTGGAAATTCCAGCTTCTGGGCGTGGATGAGCAATCCTATACATTTCGCATTGGCCCGCTTGATTCATTGGATGGGCAGGTGCAGCGTGTGGAACGTCGGTTGAACCATCGGCGCGTGATGTGGGATGCAGAAAACGGTGCCGAAGTACTCTTCGAGCCAGCGGTCGGGGAATGGGACTTGTGCTTCACCCAATACACCGATTACGACCTGACCGAGCAGGGAGATACGCTCGTTTATTTGGTTCGCGGCGTTTTGTCCGATCGGGGCCGATTGACCATTGCGCGCGCGGACAGCCTGGATTGGGCCTCGATCCAATTGTCTGATGCAGTTCAATTCAACTACACGGAAGATGCCCATGCCATCGGTTACGACTGGAAGACCTACGACTTCAATACAGCCACTTATGTGACCGACACCCAACGCGTTTTCCTCTTGAACAGTCCGAGTGGCTTCTACAAAATGCGCTTTCTGGATTTCTACAACGATGCGGGCGAGCGGGGATTTCCGAGCTTCGAGCTTCAGGGACTCTAAAGATGGGACGCACAAAACTTCGTCGATTCAGTGAAAACAGAACCTTTGAGCATCTTTCTGAGCCAAGGCGTGAAGAACTCATCAAAGGTTTCGGTCTAAGGGGCTGTTGGAATGAGCGGATGTTTTCTGATGCCCGGCCGATCACTTTGGAACTGGGTTGTGGCAAGGGAGAATATACGCTGGCACTCGCAGAGCGATACCCGGAACGGAATTTTATCGGCGTGGACATCAAAGGCGCCCGTCTTTGGCGGGGAGCCAAGACCAGTCTGAGCGAAGGAAGAGATAATGTGGCTTTTCTTCGGTGCCAGATCGAATTGATCGACCGCGCATTTGCAGAGGCAGAAGTGGACGAGATCTGGATCACTTTTCCCGACCCGCAGATCAAGCACAAACGCGCAAAGCATCGCCTCACGGGACCGGCTTTTCTCGAGAAATACAAACGCATCCTAACGCCAGAGGGGCGCATCCACTTGAAGACTGACAGCGAATTCCTCCATGGATATTCATTGGGGATCCTCGAGCAGCAGCGGGCCACAGTGCATCAGGCCTATTATGATATCGATCGACAATTGCGCGACCGCAGCTCTGTTCTCCACAGTGTCCAGACCCATTACGAGGGGATCTTCCGTGAAAAGGGAAAAGCGATCACCTACCTCGAATGCTCTTTATTTCAGGATGGGCAGTGATTATTTCGATCGGGTGTATGAGGTCGTTCGCAGGATACCGGCAGGCCGGGTAAGCACCTATGGGGCCATTGCTGAATTTCTGGGCTCGGTATCCGCTGCGCGAACGGTGGGTTATGCCATGAACGCATCGCACAGTCGGCCCGATGTGCCAGCCCATCGCGTGGTGAACCGAATCGGCCTTCTCACCGGGAAGCATCACTTTGGGGGCACACATTTGATGGAGGAATTGTTGCGGTCTGAAGGCGTCGAGGTAGAGAATGACCAAATCGTCGGTTTTGCCAGGCATTTCTGGGATCCTTCTGATCATCTGCCAAGGGAGTTTCAACAGGCAGAGCCTCCTGCGGAAGGACGTTCCATATAGTACCTTTAACCCAATGAACAAGAAGCAGATACTCGAGGCCCTGGAACAGGTTCGGGCGCATAATTCAGAGCAGTCCATCGTGACCGAAGGACACGTTCGAAATCTTCAGATTTTCGGCAACGAGGTGGAGGTAGATGCGCTTTGTCCTTCGGCGGCCCTTGCTGTTCGCAAGAAACTCGAGGTGTCGATCATGAAGGCCATTCAGGAGCAGATCGACCCCAAGGCCAAGGTCAGAGTACGCGTGGAGCAGACGGAACGAAAGGAGGAGGCAGCAACAACGCCCATTCGCGGGAGTGAGATTCCTGGGGTGCAGCACATCATTGCCGTGGCCAGCGGAAAAGGAGGAGTAGGGAAGTCGACGGTGACAGCCAATCTGGCGGTCAGCCTGGCGGAAATGGGATTCAAAGTGGGCCTTGTGGATGCGGACATCTACGGACCGAGCATGCCCCTGATGTTCGACGTGGTGCACGAAAAGCCCTCTACGGTCGAAGTGGATGGAGCGCGCAAGATGGATCCGGTTCAGAGCTATGGAGTCAAACTACTGTCCATCGGATTTTTTTCCGGTGCCAATCAGGCGGTTGTTTGGCGCGGCCCAATGGCCACCAAGGCACTTACTCAGATGATCAAGGATGCGCACTGGGGGGAATTGGACTTTCTGATCATCGATCTGCCTCCGGGCACGGGCGATATTCATCTATCCATGGTGCAGACCGTTCCGGTGAGCGGCGCGATCGTGGTGAGTACGCCTCAGGCGGTGGCCCTAACCGATGCGCGCAAAGGGGTGGGGATGTTCCGAATGGAGGCGATCAATGTTCCCGTTCTTGGGATCGTGGAGAATATGGCATATTTCTCTCCGCCAGATGCACCGGATAAGAAGTATCACCTCTTTGGAAAAGGAGGTGCGAAAGCGCTTGCAGATGAACTGGGGACCCCTTTCCTGGGAGAGATCCCGATCGTTCAGACCATCCGGGAAGCAGGGGATGTGGGCCGTCCGGCGGCCCTTCAGGACGAAACTGAGGTGAGTGAGGTTTTCCGGGAGATGACCCGGCGTGTGGTGGCAGAGTTGATGGAGCGGAACAATTCGCTTCCTCCAACAGAGGTGGTGCGGATCACGAACATGGCTGGTTGCGCACGTCCCTCTTCGAAAAAGCAAGCATGAGCAAAGACTGGAATCAACGAATAGAACGGGCGCTGGACGAGATACGGCCCTTCCTTCGTTCCGACGGAGGGGACATCAGTCTTGTCGAAGTGAACGACGAAGGTTGCGTTACAGTGCGATTGCACGGGAATTGTGTGGACTGTAAAGTCAATCAGATGACGCTCAAGAACGGTGTGGAAACCATCATCAAGAAACATATTCCCGAGGTATCGGAGGTGCGGGAGGTCAGAAGTCCGTTGAGGTGAAGGCGGGTTCAAAAGACTTGGCAAAAGCCACGGTCCTGTTTGCCGGTGATTCGGGCGACGGGATGCAGCTTACCGGGGGGCAGTTCACCCAGACCACGGCGCTGAGTGGCAATGACCTGAACACCTTTCCCGACTTCCCCGCGGAGATCAGGGCGCCTGCCGGTACGGTACCCGGAGTATCCGGATTCAAGATCCACTTTGGAAGTGCCAAGGTGTATACTGCTGGAGATCAGGTCGATACTTTGGTGGCGATGAATGCGGCTGCATTGAGCAGTCAGATGGATCAACTCAAGGAAGGCGGGCTCATCATTGCCAACAGCAATGGCATGGATGCGAGGAACCTGCGGCTGGCCGGCATTAATGAGGACAGAGATCTGCTTGGGGAAGCAGAGCAACGCGGTTTCGAGCTGGTTTCTGTGGAGATCACACGTCTGACGAAGGAGGCCTTGAAGGACAGCCCTCTTTCCAACAAGGACAAAGACCGTGCTAAGAACATGTTCACTTTAGGGCTGGTCTATTGGTTGTATGACCGAGAGCCCGAACGTACCGAGCGATTTTTGGAAAAACGCTTTGCCGACCAGGAAGATATTCGGGAGGCGAACATAAAGGTCTTGCGCGCAGGGCATCACTACGGGGAGACGGCGGAGTTGTTCCGGAACCGTTTCAGCGTACCGCCCGCAGATCTTGCTCCGGGACGCTACCGAAATATAAAGGGGAATCAAGCGCTCTCTATCGGGCTGATCACCGCAGCACACAAGTCAGGTTTGGAACTGTTCTATGCGGGTTACCCGATCACTCCTGCTTCCGACATTTTGCATGAGCTGGCGCGTTCAAAAGCCTATGGAGTACAGGCGTTCCAGGCCGAAGACGAGATCGCGGCCATTACAGCCGCCATAGGTGCTGCATTTGGCGGATCGCTGGCCGTTACGGCTTCTTCAGGTCCGGGCATTGCATTGAAGACGGAGGCCTTGGGCCTTGCGGTCATGCTCGAATTGCCGCTGGTCGTGGTCAACGTTCAGCGCGGTGGCCCGAGCACTGGCCTTCCCACGAAGACGGAGCAATCAGACCTTGGTCAGGCATTGTTTGGACGCAACGGGGAAGCACCTCTTCCCGTTCTGTCCTGTGCGTCGCCAAAGGACGCATTCGATGTGGCATTTGAGGCCTGCCAGATCGCACTGGAACACATGACGCCGGTCATGATCCTCTCGGACGGCTACATTGCCAATGGATCCGAGCCCTGGAAGTTTCCATCCTCTTCGGAATTACCGGAGATCCAGCCACCCGTTCACAAGGCGGAGGACGGCGACTACACTCCGTATAAAAGAGATGAGAAGGGCGTTCGCAAATGGGCTATACCTGGAACCGCGGGTGCCGAGCACCGGATCGGCGGGCTTGAAAAACAGGCGGAGACCGGACATGTGAGTTATGATTCAGAGAATCATCAGCAGATGGTTCGGGAGCGGAAGGAGAAAGTGGAACGGGTCGCCCATGGCTATGCCGCACAAGAAGTAAGCTGCGGCTCAAAGAAAGGGGGCCTGCTCGTGATCAGCTGGGGCTCGACCTACGGAGCTGTGCGGACGGCGGTCGAACGACTGCACAAAAACGGCATCGCGGTGGGCCAATACCACCTGAGACATCTGCACCCGCTGCCGTCGGATCTGGGAAAGCTGATCGAACGCTACGACCAATGGCTCATTCCCGAATTGAATGAAGGTCAGCTTCTGCAGCTGATCCGTTCAACCTATCTGGTAGATGCCAAAGGGCTGAATAAGGTACAGGGCGTTCCCTTTGCGCATAGAGAAGTCGAAGAGGCCATCGTAGGCATGATCAACGAAAAGAAATGAAGCAGGTCAAATCATACACTTCCAAGGATTTTGCAACGGATCAGGAGGTGCGCTGGTGCCCTGGATGCGGCGACTATGGCATCCTGAAACAGGTTCGTGACCTGATGCCTGAGCTCGGGCTTGAAAGAGAAAAGACCGTCTTCATTTCAGGGATCGGCTGCTCTTCGAGGTTCCCTTACTACATGAACACCTATGGACTGCACAGCATTCACGGGCGGGCCACGAGTCTGGCCACCGGGCTAAAGATGACGCGCAGCGACCTGAGCGTTTGGATCATCACGGGAGATGGCGATGGAATGAGCATAGGCGGCAACCACCTCATTCATCTGCTCCGCCGCAACCCCAACGTCAATATTCTGTTGTTCAACAATGAGATCTACGGCCTGACCAAAGGGCAGTTCAGCCCAACTTCAGAACAGGGAAAACAAACGAGATCGAGTCCGTGGGGAACGGTGGACCACCCTTTCAACTTGAGCGCACTCGCTTTGGGGGCGGATGCCAGCTTCTTTGCGCGCACAGTGGACCGCGAATCCAAACACCTTCGCGAGACCCTTCGGCAGGCGCATGAGCACAAGGGCGCATCCTTGGTTGAAATCTATCAGAATTGCAATGTTTTCAATGACGGCACCTTCTCGGCCTTCACAGATAAGGAGCGCAAACAGCAGAACACCCTGCATTTAGAGGAGGGGTCGCCGCTGCGTTTCGGCGACCCGGAAAAGCCCGTCGTACTGACTTGGAAAAATGGTGCGGTTGGTGCAGAAGAAATGGGAGCATCCGATCCCGGGAGCCACTGGATCCACGACCCATACGACCGGGCCAAAGCACAGGCATTGTCCCGTTTGTCCGATGACATGACCTACCCGCGTCCTTTTGGGGTGCTTTACAGGGAAGAACGGGCGGTCTATGAAGACCTGCTGGCTGAACAACAGAAAGTCATCGCGCCCAAGAGAACGGCAGACGATCTGGATGCATTGATCTCAGGAGACGCCTTCTGGCAGGTGGGCCAGTAGGTCGGTATCGATCACTTCAACTCGAAGTCTTCCATGAACTTCGTGGTGTACACACCTTCCAAATAGTTCGGGTCGTCCATCAGCTGCCGGTGGAAAGGAATGGTCGTCTTGATGCCTTCTATGACGAACTCATCCAGGGCACGGCGCATCTTATCGATGGCCTCCCCACGGGTCTGGGCTGTGGTGATCAATTTGGCGATCATGGAGTCGTAGTGCGGCGGAATGGTGTAGCCGGTGTATACGTGGGTATCGAGTCGAACGCCATGGCCTCCTGGGGCATGGAAGCTGGTGATCATACCAGGCGAGGGACGGAAATCATTGTACGGGTCTTCCGCGTTGATGCGGCATTCTATAGAATGCAGCTTGGGCTCATAGTTGCTGCCGCTTATGGGTTCACCCGCTGCTACTTTGATCTGTTCGCGGATCAGGTCATAATCGATGACTTGCTCCGTGATGGGGTGCTCCACTTGTATGCGCGTGTTCATCTCCATGAAATAGAAATTCCGGTCCTTGTCGACCAGGAACTCCACTGTACCCGCTCCTTCGTATTTGATGGCCTTGGCCGCTTTGATGGCTGCCCGCCCCATCGCATTTCGAAGTTTGGCCGTCATGAAGGGTGAAGGCGTTTCTTCTGTGAGTTTCTGATGTCTGCGCTGAATTGAGCAGTCGCGTTCAGAGAGGTGGCTTGCTTTGCCATGCTGATCGCCAATGATCTGGATTTCGATGTGTCGGGGCTCTTGTATGAGCTTTTCCATGTACATGCCGCTGTTGCCAAAGGCAGCGCCGGCCTCCGCGCTTGCCGTCTCGTAGGCCTTTTGGAGTTCGCCTTCTTGCCAAACAGCGCGCATTCCTCGCCCACCACCGCCCGCAGTGGCCTTGAGCATCACTGGATATCCCATTTCGGCTGCCAGACCTTTGGCCTGTTCCACGTCTTCGAGCAATCCTTCCGATCCAGGGATGCAGGGAACGCCTGCTTTCAGCATGGTGGCTTTGGCCGTGGCTTTGTCGCCCATTTGGTCGATCTGCTCCGGACTTGCTCCGATGAATTTGATGCCGTTTTCCTGGCATATCCTTGAGAATCGGGCGTTTTCAGAGAGGAAGCCATATCCCGGATGAATGGCGTCTGCATTGGTGATCTCAGCAGCCGCGATGATATGCGGGATGTTGAGGTAGGAACTGGACGAAGGCGCATCTCCGATGCAAACCGCTTCGTCGGCAAAACGAACATGAAGGCTGTCCGCATCTGCCGTGGAGTAAACAGCGACAGTTCGTATGCGCATTTCCCGGCAGGTGCGTATAATGCGCAGGGCGATTTCGCCCCTATTGGCAATGAGAATCTTATGGAACATAAACGGGAATTTGGAGATCCGTCTTAACTGGGATCGACAAGAAAGAGCGGTTGGTCGAACTCAACAGGTGTCTGATCGTCGACGAGTACTTTGACCACTTTTCCAGTTAATTCAGATTCGATCTCGTTGAAGAGTTTCATGGCCTCGATGATGCAGAGAACGTCTCCGGGTTTGATCTCGTCACCCACTGAAACAAAAACGTCTTTTTCCGGGGTGGGTCTTCTGTACATGGTGCCGATCATCGGGCTCTTGACCGTGATGTATTTGTCGTCATCGGCGCTCGGAGTTGAAGCAGGCGCAGCTCCGCTAGCGGCAGGGACTTCGGCCGGAGGAGCGCTTGGAACAGCAGTGGGGGCGGCTGCAACAGGTGCTGCTGGAATAACTTGTGCCACATGCTGGACAACAGCTTGTTCCGGCATCGCAGCTTGATCTGCTGAGGTCTTGATGGTGATCTTGAACTCCTCGGTTTCCAAATTGACTTCTGTCGCCCCTGAACGAGCAACGAATCGGATGAGGTTTTGGATCTCTTTTATGTCCATTTCACTCTGTGTTTTAAACAAATCTATGGATAATCAATCGGGGTCGTATGCCCATGTCAGGTATGCAGACCCCCAAGTAAATCCGCCCCCAAAGGCGGCGAAAATGAGCTTATCTCCTTTGCGCAGTTGTTTCTCATAATCCCAAAGACACAGTGGCAAAGTGCCGTTGGTTGTGTTTCCGTAACGATCGATGTTAATCATCACCCG
>CATILC010000200.1 GCA_949516455.1 Flavobacteriia bacterium
CCATCGCCTGAACGTAATTTTGCCTCATGATCAATTGGAACGGAGCCCTACAGCCTGAAGACAAGGCCATGGTCTCATCTTCAGACCGAGCTTTTCGCTACGGCGATGCCGCTTTTGAGACCATGTTGTCCCGCAAGGGCCAGGTACAATTTTGGGAGGAGCATTATTTCCGACTCATGGCGGCCATGCGGATCTTGCGGATGAGCATCCCGATGACCTATACCCCGGAATATCTCGAGCAGGAGATCATTCGCACTGTGAAATCTGCGGATCTGCTCGGTACGGATGCACGTATCCGTTTGCAGGTTGGAAGGGGGCCAGGCGGAACCTATATGCCCCAATCCGATGAGGTTTACTTTGTGATCGAAGCGGGTACTCTTGATACAGTTCCATTTCAAGTTGGGGAGGGCTTGCATGTGGACGTATTCCGGGACCACAAGAAGGCGCGTAATGTGCTTTCCTCGGTCAAGAGCAGCAATGCACTCTTCTACATCATCGCCGCACAGTGGGCCAGGGAAAATGATCTGGACGACTGCCTGATCCTCAATGAAGACAATCAGGTGATCGAGTCCACCCGAAGCAATCTGTTCTTGTACCTGAATGACGGGAAGAGGCTTGTAACTCCGGAGAAGGATTCTGGCGCTCTAAAGGGCATCATGCAGAAGAAGGTGGCAGAACTATCTGAAAAGTTGGGGCTCGAATTGCAGGAGCGGCCCATCTCTCCTTTTGATGTATTGAAGGCCGATGAAGTCTGGCTGACCAATTCGCTGCGTGGCGTTCAGAGTGTCCGACAATACAAAAAGCAAAGCTTTGGAAGCGAAATGGCTCAAAAAATGAATGGACTGATCGAGCTTCAGTTCAATTGAGGATCTTCTGGCGCGAGGTGCCAATAGGACTGTTCCGTACCGGCATCGCGCATCAGCCCTTTCCATAGGTCTGAAGATTTCATATCAGCCAATTTTATCCTCCTGGGGTCCATTATGGACCAACTGTTTTCCTCGATCTCTTCGTGCAGCTGACCAACGCTCCAGCCGCTGTAGCCCAAATAGAAATGAATGTCCTGGGGTTGCAGTGCGCCAGTGAGCACCTGTTCCCTAAGCACATCAAAATCGCCGCCCCAATGGAGTCCAGCTCTGATCCGCTGACTTTCCGGAATGAGGTCTTCGCGGGTGTGAACGTAAAACAGATGATCTTTTTCCACGGGTCCGCCGTTAAAAACGGGAGCAGGAAACTCAGGGAAATCTGGGAGCAGGGCGTTCAGCGATATGTCGGTAGGTCGGTTCAGTACAAAACCAAGACTTCCATCTTCATCGTGAGAAGTGAGCAACACCACAGACCGATCGAAATTGGGATCGCCCAGATAGGCATTGGCCAGAAGGAAACATCCTTTTTTGGGTTGTTGTAAGGTCTGTACACCGAAAGACATGACCCGAATTTAATTCCTTGGCCTCATGCGGCAGACGCCTGTTCGTAACTTTGAAAAAATCTGGAACAGGCCATGAAGGATCTAAGTGATCAAAGGAAAAATTATGAATGGGGACAACTCATGGAGGGCGATCTCAAGTCACATCCGATGGATCAGTTCGATCACTGGTTCGAAGAGTATCGTCCAGTGTGTTCGGGGGAAGTCAATGCCATGATGCTTTCCACCATGGGAGCAATGGGCGCAACGGCACGCGTGGTCTTGCTGAAGATGTATGATCCATCAGGATTCGTCTTCTTTTCTAATTACGAAAGCAGAAAGGGAGGGGAATTGCTCAAAGACGATCGTGCGGGCCTGTTGTTTTTTTGGCAGGAACTGCAAAGGCAGGTCAGGGTGCAGGGAAGGGTGCAACGCCTTTCAGAAGAGGAAAGCACAGCCTATTTCTCCAGCAGACCAAGGACCAGTCAACTCGGTGCATGGGCCTCTCACCAGAGTCAGGTGATCAAAGACCGAGAAGAGTTGGAGTCCGGTTTTGAAAAGCTCAAAATGGAGTTTGAGGGCAAGGACATCAAAAAACCCAATAACTGGGGAGGTTATCGGCTACAGCCCGAACGAATGGAATTTTGGCAAGGCCGCTCTTCGCGGCTGCACGATCGGCTGGAGTACTATCGTGCGGAGAACACCTGGAAAGTGCGGCGCTTGGCGCCATAAAAAAAGCCCGCCGGAGCGGGCTTTTTCAGAGGGGTCAATTACTTGAGCTTCTCGTTCAATTCAGCACCTGGCTTGAATCTCGCCACGTTCTTTGCAGGAATCTGAATGGTTGCTCCTGTTTGGGGGTTACGTCCTTCTCGCGCTGAGCGCTTGGAAACAGAAAAAGATCCGAATCCGACCAAAGAAACGCGTCCGTCGCTCGAGAGGGTGTTGGCTACATTACCAGTGAATGAATCCAATGCCTTCTTTGCCTGAGCCTTTGAGATGCCAGCATCTGCTGCCATTGCATCAATGATATCTGCTTTGTTCATAGGGTGATATTAGGTTTAAAGTTTGAACATGACTCTTACAAATATAACTGACTATCAATGCCGTGCAAGTAATCAGCGCATTATTGCAGCAGGAGTTAACCACTTAGTGTGGATAATACAGGCTCAATAATCCCTAAGTACCACACTCACAGGTGTTTGGACTCCGTATGAAGCAATTCGGGTCCTTTCCAGCCAAGGATGAATTCCCTTGAAGTCAAGGGTTTTTTACCAGGTATTTGTAATTCATGTATTTCAATTTCTCCGTCAAGGCAGCTCAGCCTCAACCCCTTTCTGCTCAAGGAGAGCATTCCAGGAGGCAATTCCGTGTGGTTTTGATGTGCCGATTGAAGGATCTTCCAGTCTTCTTTTTCCCCGCTTTCGCGCAAGACAGAGATCCGGCTGCCCGGATAGGGACTCAAAGCGCGTACTTGTTGGTTCACCTGATGACAGCTTTGTTCACAGTTCAAATAGGTGTCGCTTTTGAAGATCTTTGGGGCTTTTTTCATTGCCCCGAGTGCGAGCTGTTCTTTGGGTTGTATGGTTCCCGCTGCCATTGCGTCTGCCGTGTGCAGAACCAGTAGCGCCCCGTCGCTCATGAGTTTGTCGTGCAGACTGGCCGCAGTATCCTCTGGGGATATGGCCAGTTCTTTTTGCAAAAGGATCTTTCCCGTATCGATTTCCTCATCAATGAGAAATGTGGTGAGCCCGGTCCTTTCATAACCGTACCAGAGTGCCCATTGGATCGGAGCAGCTCCACGAAGGTCGGGAAGCAGGGAGGCATGTAGATTGAAAGTCCCGAGTTTCGGCAGAGACCAAAGACATTTGGGAAGCATGCGGAAGGCCACGACGATGAATACGTCTGCGTTGACAGCCCTCATGGCGGCGATAAAATTCTCCTCTCTCAGTTTTTCAGGCTGAAAAATGGGCAAATCAAATTCTTTGGCCTTTTCCCTCACAGCGGAGCCCGTCATCTTCCGCCCTCTGCCTGAAGGCTTGTCCGGCGCGGTCACAACAGCAGCTACTTCATGCTGGCTCTCCTGAAGGAGCTGCAGACTTTCGGCGGCAAATTCCGGCGTGCCCATAAAGACGATTCTCAGAGCGTCTGGATTCATATGCTTTTGTTTTTCCATTCTTCAGGGAGGTTCAACTTCCCCATTTCCACCAGGAATCTGTATTCCTGCCAATAGAGGTCCTGAAGATAAAAGTCGATGTCGTGATGCCAATTCGCTTTTTGTCCATGAGCCATGAGCCAACTGCGGATATCTGACGATGCAGGCGGGCGTTTTCTGCGCATACAATGATCGCATCGACCACATTCCACAGGCTTTTCTTCGCCAAGGTAGTCGAGCAATTTGATGGTTCTGCAGAGATCGTTGTCCTCGAGGAAATACAGCAGGTGTTCCCATCGTTGGAACAGACTTTTCTTTCGTCGGCTCAATAGATCATGATCGATCCGAAGATGCTTGGCGTGTATGCGGTCATCCCGAAGTGTGAATGTGGGCTGTCTATTCGTGCGCCTGTAATCGATGAGCTTCATTTGAGCGAGGCGCTCGATCCATTGGTCGATCTGCCTTTCATTCAGCCTAAGGGAACGACTGAGTACTTGCCAATTCAGTTCCACGGATCGGCTGAAAACCTCCGGGCGGGAACGTCCCAGTGAACGCACAAATTCAGTGAGTTCCTCATTTTGCTCGAGGGTTTTGAAAGTCGTCCGGGCATCGTACAGAAATTGGACATTGAACCCTGATGATGTGTTGTCCGTCTCCGTGCGCAGCAGCTCCATTTGTCCCAGGAGCTTCAGACAGCGATCGATCTTCGACAGCTGCATTCCCGTGGCTTCTGCCACTGCTTCGAGCTCTAGAGGGTGGGATTGCGCCTGGCCTGTTCCGATGGCAATGCGGGCATGTTGGCACAAGCGGTCGTAGACGATCCGAAGATCATCGGGATCGGGCCATTGCTCTATTTCTCTTTTCGATCGCTTTTTACAATCCCCTTTTTTGTCCAGTACGACGGTCATGGCATTCAGTCCGTCTCTGCCGGCGCGTCCCGCTTCCTGGAAATATGCCTCGAGACTGCTGGGCATTTCCCAGTGGATGACCAGTCGCACATCCGCCTTGTTGATGCCCATCCCAAAGGCAGAAGTGGCCACCATGACTCCATTTTTGGAGCGCATCCATTCGGCCTGATGTTTTTCTCTCAGGGCCGTTGCCATTCCGGCATGGTAGGAAAGCGCCTCCTTGCCCCTCAGTTGCAGATCCTTTGCCAAGGAGACACTCATCCGGCGGTAGGGAACATAGATCACTGTCGGGCCCGGGTGGCGATGCGTCAACTGAAGAATGTCGTCCAAACGGTTTTTTGAATGGTGTATTTGATAGCTCAGATTCTTTCGGGCAAAACTCCTTTTGATCAGTCGACCCTGAGTGAAGTGCAACTCCTTTTGGATGTCGCGGCAGACTTCGGCGGTGGCTGTCGCTGTAAGGGCCAGCCATCGGCTTTCGGTCATGCGCGCGCGCAGGTTTCCCAATAGGCGATAGGCCGGCCGGAAATCGAACCCCCATTGGGAAATGCAATGCGCCTCGTCCACTGCGACAAGACCAATGGGAAGTTGAGCGATGGCCTCGATCCAAGACTCATTTGCCAAACGCTCCGGGGAAACGAAGAGAAATCGGGTATGGCCTTGGCGGCAATTGTCCAGGATCCGGTCACGTTCCGAACGCTTCATCTGACTGCTGAGCTGTACCGCATTCAGATCGCGTCCATTAAGATCGTTGACCTGATCCTTCATCAAGGCGATCAAAGGCGAAATGACCAGGCAAAGCCGGTCAAGGACAAGTGCAGGAATCTGGTAACACAACGACTTGCCCGCTCCTGTGGGCAATAGAGCAAGCGTATCGGTTCCAGCGAGAACGGAGTCTATGATCTCTTCCTGCCCCGGACGGAATGCTTCGTGTCCCCAATAACGCTTGAGCAGCGTGCGCGCCTCCTTCAAGAGAGCGTGTCAATGATGAATTGAAGTCGATCTTCTATGGGCAATTTGGGCAGCTCAATGAGCTGATACCCCAAATTTTCATAGGTGTCCCAGAGGTGCGAATGAATACTTTCCAGTTCATCGGTTTTTTCCTTGCGCTCACTATCTGCAGAGTAGATCTCTTCCCAAGGCGGGGCTATGAAAACCGTTTTCTCGTATCGATGCGCCATGACCAAACTGATCCAGTCGTCCGGGATGGAATGTCCATCCCTTTTCAAATAAGCAAGCGTATCGGGCAGTCCGCGGTCGTAAAAGTTGAATGAACCGAATTCAGCCTGTTCGTAATCCTTCATCCGGGCCTCAAAAACTTTGTCCGCAAACTCCCTGTGGTTCAGCCAGGGGCTGCTCGTGTGCAAGCCTTGGTCAGCGTCTTTGATCAATTCTCTGGCGCGCTCCATATGGACCGGATAGCCCATTTCTCGCAATGCATCGATCAAAGTGGTCTTGCCGCTTCCTGGCCCACCGGTGATCACGATGCGCTTGACATCGACTTCGGGTATTCTAAGGAGTCCGTCCCACATCTTGCTCAGCAATTTAGCAAAGTGTATGGTCTTGGAATAAGGCCGACGAAATGGCCGTACAGGATCCGGATGTTATTCCGCTGCTTTCTCGCCCTCCTCGCTGGATTCTGTCTTGGAAGCGTCATCAGCGCTGTCCTCTGCAGGGGCGTTGTCCGTCTTTGCCTCAGGAGTTTCTTCTGCCTGCTGCTCTTCTGCTGCTTCAGCCGATGGCTCTTCTGCTGCAGCTTCTGTCTCAGGAGCCGATCCTTCCTCAGCGGGCGCACTTTCTTCGGTGTCGGATCCAGCCTCTTGTTCCGTTTCCTGGCTCTTCAGTGCCTCTGCGCGTGCATCTGCTTTGGCGTTCTCCGCCTCGATACGGGCTCTTTCTTTGTCTTCGATGGACTTGGCCAGTTCCGTGGATTTGTCTTGGATCTTTTGGCTCTTTTCTTCAAGCCACTTGTCGAAGCGTTCTTCCACCTGTTCTTCCGTCAACGCACCCTTTCTAACGCCATCCAACAGGTGTTTCTTCAAAAGGACGCCCTTGTAGGAAAGTATCGCTCTGCAAGTATCCGAAGGCTGTGCCCCTTTTTGCATCCATTCGAGGGCAGAATCAAAATTCAGATCGATGGTTGCGGGGTTGGTGTTCGGATTGTACTGTCCGATCTTTTCAATGAATCGTCCGTCCCGGGGCGATCTGCTGTCGGCAGCTACGATGGAAAAGATGGGGCGGCCTTTGCGGCCATGGCGTTGCAGTCGAATGCGTACAGGCATGATGAGTGTTTTTAGAAGGGTCCTAAACCCAGTTCACAAATGGAGCGCGAATATAATACGAAGAATGGTAAGCAGATCAGTGTAGGACCGACTTATTTAGCAGGGACAGCGATTCCTCTACATGTCGGGTCACCTGAATTTGGGAATTGAAGACCCCTGTGCAGACCCCTGATTCATCGAATACATAGGTCACCCTCCCGGGCAACATACCAAGAAGGTCCGTGGGAACGGCAAAGGCCTTTTGAGCCAGCCGCTGCGGATCCGACAGCAGTGGAAAGGGAAGTCGATGCTTCTCAGCAAATGCACGATGCGATGCAGCTCCGTCCGAACTGATGCCGACCAGAATGGCTCCTGCTTCCATGAAGTCTTCATAGCGATCACGGAATGCACAGGCTTCGGCCGTACAACCAGGGGTATTGTCCTTGGGATAGAAATAGACCACTGCAGGCCGATCTGCGGTGATGTCCCAAAGGGATACCATCTGATTTTTCTGGTCGAGTAACCGAATGTCAGGCAACTGACTGCCTACGCGCACGCCTTGGGCCATAACTGGGGTGATTGAAAAAAAGAAAACAGAAAACAGCCCAAACAGTTTCATTTTTTAAGCGCTTTTTGGTAGCGGGCCAAGACCCTTTCCCGGGCCATTTTGTGATCCACTATGGGTTCGGGGTACTTACTGCTCCCCCATTCCGGTATCCACTTTTGGACATATTCGAGTTTGGGGTCGAATTTTTGAAGCTGCAAATGCGGGTTGAAAACCCGGAAGTAGGGTGCGGCATCGCAACCGGAAGAGGCAGCCCACTGCCATCCACCGACATTGCTCGCCAGTTCGAAATCCAGGAGTTTGGCTGCGAAGTAGCGTTCGCCTCTCTTCCAGTCGATGAGTAGGTGCTTGGTCAGGAATGAGGCGGTCACCATGCGTACCCGATTGTGCATGAATCCCGTGGCATTGAGTTCTCTCATCCCCGCATCCACCAGTGGATATCCTGTACGTCCTTCGCACCAGGCGGTGAAATGCGCCTCGTTTTCTTCCCACTCAATGGCATCATACGCCGGTTTGAAAGCCTGATTCACCGATCGTGGGAAATGATAAATGATCATCTGATAGAAATCCCGCCAGATCAATTCATTCAGCCATTTTTCATTGTGTTCTTCTCCCATTTGCGCGCACTGTCGAATGCTGATCGTTCCAAAACGGAGGTGGAGGCTGAGTCTAGAGGTGCCTTGTACCGAGGGGATGTCCCTGGTTTTGTGGTAGTCTTTGAGCAGTTTTTGCTGCGTCACCCGTTCCGGAAATGCAGGCTCCTGCGGGACAAAGCCCATTTCTTCGAGCGGGATCAGAGCTTGGGGTTTCATGGGCAGCAGATCATACAAGTGGTCCAGGCTGGGCCAATGAACGATGGGATGTTCTTTCAGATGTTCTTTCCATTTCCGCATGTAGGGCGAGAACACCGTGTACGGCTTGCCGTCTTTTTTGACCACTTCCGAACGGTCAAAAACGACATGGTCTTTGTAGCCTTTGAAGGGGATCTCTTTTCCCTCGAGATAACGATGGATCGCTTCATCCCTTTTTCGCGCGTAGGGTTCGTAATCGCGATTGGCGTAAAGTGCCCGAACATCCATTTGTTCAGCGAGTTCAGAAATGACCTCCAATGGATCGCCATGGAAAACACTCAGGTCTGAACCCCAGTTGGCCATCTCTTTTTTGAGTCTTCTGAGTTCTTGGTGAATGAACTGGACACGCGGATCGGGTCCACCGCTCAGTGGGCGGAGGATGTTTTGATCGAAAATGAAAACCGCCATGACCTTGTGCCCGCTTTCCAAAGCACGGTACAAAGCGTGGTTGTCTTCGAGTCGAAGATCCCTTCGAAACCAAAAAAGGGCCAAAGGTTCAGTGGGAAGATGCATTCCTTCTTTCTTCATCTGCTCTACTCAAAACTTGATTGTTCATATACAGATCAAGGCCGCAAACGTTCAGCCAGTCCTCGGGTCGAGGCAATTGATCGCTGTCCAATTGATCCTCTCTGATCTGTATCGACTGAACACGACCAATGAGCATTCGGCATTGATTGGAACGTATGGGGATCATCTCTTCTGCTTGCAGGGTGATGCGGGCCAGTGAATCTTCGATCAGCGGCAGATCGCTCCCGTGGATCGTTTCTTCCACCCACTCACATTCATCGAATTCACTCTGATCTGCCCCAAAGGCAAAAGAAGTCGAGTGGGCTTTTTGCCATTCTTCAAAGTGAACGGCGTGGATGCAATAATGCCCGGTGTCTTCGATATTGTCAAGACTTTGGTGCCGGCTGCTTTTTGGCCGAAAAAGGACACCGATCAGCGGCGGATTGGCGCCGACGTGTACCACCTGACTGAACAGACCGATGTTCGCGATTCCGTCTGAAGACCGCGTGGTGAGCAACCAGGCTGTCCGACTGCCACCGATCCGATTGATGAGGTCCCGTCGATACCGTCGGTCAAGACCGAGCAGATCGCTCCGGCTCCATTCCCTGAATGGGGTCAAAGTGTTTTAAGACTCGACATTCCACCGTCCACACTCAGAACTTGCCCTGTGATCCAGGATGCGTTTTCAGACATCAGGTAAGCAGCAGCTTCTGCCAATTCGTTGGCGCTTCCGATTCTTTTCAATGGATGCCTCAGGGCAGAATTTTCCCTCTTTTTCTCATTGTTCAGGAGGCCTTCGGCCAGGGGAGTATCTACAAGCGACGGGGCAATGGCGTTGAACCGTATGCTTGGCGCATACTCCGCGGCCAGTGAGCGTACGAGCCCTTCGACCGCACCTTTGGCAGAAGCGATCCCAGAGTGAAAGGGCATTCCTGTTTGTACGGCCACGGTACTGAACAGCACAACGGAAGGGTTGCTTCCCTTTTTTAGGGCTGGAAGGGCCTTTTGAATGGTTCGGATGGCACCGAAAAGATTGATTTCCATCTCCGACCTGAAGGCCGAAAGTGGAATTCTGTGGAAGGGTTTCAATTGTATGCTGCCCGGCATATAGATCAAGCCATCGATCGACTCGGGACAGCTCAGCTCGCTGTTTTCGTCCGTGGCATCGAAGGCATATTGCGTGAGATTCGGATGGGAAAAACTTGTGTCTGGTGTTCTGGAACAGGCGATAATGTGATGCCCCGCGTTCAACTGATGGTCGAGAAAAGCTTTTCCGATGCCCGAATTGCCACCGATCAGGAGATAAGATCTGCTCATCGTGCGTAGAGGTGTTTCAGGAATTCGTCCCGTACTTCTTTCTTTTTGAACTGGCCGGAGTAGTGGGATGTCAGTGTACTGCTGCCATCGTCTTCGATCCCTCTTGTTTTCACGCAGAAATGTTCGGCGTCTATGAGCACGGCTACGTCATCTGTGCGCAACGCAAATTTGAGTTCCTGAGCGATTTGTTCAGTCAAACGCTCCTGAACCTGCGGTCTTTTCGAAAAGTAACGGACAATGCGGTTGATCTTGCTCAGACCAATGACGTAACCGTTCGACAGATAGGCGACGTGTGCAACCCCGATGATCGGGACCAGGTGATGTTCACAATAGGAATGCACTTTCACCCCTTTCTCCACCAACATTTCGGAATACTGGAATGCGTTTGCAAATAATTTGGATTCCGGTTTGTTCTCCGGCATCAAGCCACCAAATACTTCATTCACATACATCTTCGCCACTCTTCTGGGTGTGCCCTGCAGACTCTCATCCTTCAGGTCCAAGCCAAGGATATGCAGGACATCCCTCATTTTCTCTTCGATCTTATCCACTTTTTGTTCTGGAGAAAGATCGAATGCATCTTTCCTCAAGGGAGTTTCTACAGAGGTGGCCGTATGCTGATCACCGATCCAGTCGGCCTGTTCGGCAATGTCTTCTATATCCGAAATGCCCTTGGCCTTAGTGGCCTTCGTAGCTAACAAAGTTTCGCGGAGTTTCATAAAGTGTGATTTTTAGGGAGTGGTCTTCCTGTATGTGGGGGTTCAATCGATGCCATATGGCAATGGCAATGTTTTCTGCCGTTGGATTCAGGTTCTTGAATTCTTCAACTTCTTCGTTCAGATTTTTGTGATCGTATCGGTCTTCGATCTCCGCTTTAATGAGATCGGCAAGCCATTTCATATCGACCACATAACCCGTTTCGCTGTCGACTTTCCCGTTCACATGTACGATCAATTCGTAATTGTGGCCATGGTAGCGCGGATTGGTGCACTTCCCAAAGACCGATCTGTTCTTTTCAGCATCCCACTGCGGATTGTGCAGTCGATGGGCGGCATTGAAGTGTGCGTGTCGGCTTACTGTAACTCGCATGCATATCTGTTTAACTCCTCAAAGTGGTTCTGGATCAACAGAATGAACCAGGGCGTGAATTGGCTGGGCTTGCGCTCGATCTCTTGGCGCACAGTATCCAAACTCATCCACTCAAAGTCCATGGCTTCTTCCCGGTTCAAAGCGGGCAACTCGTTGGATCGTCCCACCAACACATGGTCGAGTTCATGTTCAATGAGTCCATTGTCGAATTCCGCGCGGTAGCGAAAATGAAACAATGGCTGAAGTGTGGCTTTCATGCCCATTTCCTCCATTAGGCGGCGTTCGCCAGCGGCCAATACCTCCTCTCCATCGCGGGGGTGGGAACAACAACTGTTGGTCCAGAGGCCTGGACTATGGTATTTGCCAAGGGCTCTTCTCTGGATGAGAAGCTCTGATTCTGCATTGAAGATCAGGACGGAAATGGCCCGATGGAGCGCTCCTTGTTCGTGCGCTTTTAATTTCTCCATCAGTCCGAGAGGAGCATCGTGCTCATCGACCAGGATAACGTATTCCATGGATCAAAGGAGATTGAAACTGTGACGTAAATAGGAGCTGAACAGCAACGAATACTTCTTTTGGTTGGGGATGCGAACCCGTTCTTCGAGAAGCTTCTCCGCTGGTGTGTTCTTTATTTTTTGCAGAAGGGCATAGTAGTACACATAGGCGATGTATACTCCGAAGCGCGCACCTTTTGGGAGTTGTTTGATGCCTTCGTATCCCTTTTTGAAGTCGATCTCGATGTCTTCTTCAAGGGTTGATTTTGTTGTTTCGGTGAATTCAGAGAGGTCCACGCCCGGGAAATAGGTACGCCCCAGATGACGGTAGTCCGCTTCTAGATCTCTGAGGAAATTGATCTTCTGGAAAGCAGAGCCGAGTGCCATTGCGGGTTTTTTCAATCGCTGATACTCCGTATTGTCTCCTTCTGTGAAGACCCTGAGACACATCAGTCCAACGACCTCTGCCGAGCCCAGGATGTAGGTCTTCAATTCTTCCTCTCCGTACTCCTTTTTCTGAAGATCCATCTCCATGCTGTGGAGAAAGGTCTCGATCAATTCCGGCTCGACATGGTATTCATTTACGACCCGTTGGAAGGCATGAAGGATCGGATTCATGCTGATTCCCTTTTCTATGGCCTCCCAAGTATCTTTTCGGAATTCATCGAGCAGGTGTTGTTTGGGGTAGTCGTGGAATGTGTCGACGATCTCATCGGCGAAGCGGACAAAACCATAAATGCCATAGATCGGGTCATGGATCTTCTTATCCAGGCAGTAGATGCCCAAAGAAAAGGAAGTGCTATAGGCCCGGGTGACCATGCGCGAAGAACGAAAAGATATTTTGTGGTAGAGATCCATCATCATTATTGGGGGTTGAATTCTTTGGCAATTTCATTGCTCACGACCTCTCCCGAAATCAAAGAGGGAGGCACGCCCGGCCCTGGGGTGGTCAATTGTCCTGTAAAATACAGGTTTTTGATCTTCTTGCTTTTCAGGGAGGGTTTGAGCAAGGCGGTTTGGTCAAGAGTATTGGCCAGACCGTAGGCATTTCCCTTGAATGCGTGGTAGTCCTCCATGAATTCACGATGCGCATACGAGCGCTTGAAGACAACTGAGGAGCGTACATCCATCCCTGTTCGCGCCTCGAGCCGATCCATCACCAGATCGTAATAATACGCTCGGGTGGCATCGCTGTCTTCAAGATCGGGCGCTACTGGTATGAGCAGGAATAGGTTTTCCTTGCCTTCCGGTGCGACAGATGGGTCTGTTTTGGAGGGACAGGAAGCGTAGAACAATGGTTTTTCTGGCCATTGGGGTTCGTCGTATATCTCGTACGCATGCTGCGTGAAGTCCTCGTCAAAAAACAAATTGTGGTGCAACAGGCCAGGAATGGGCTTGTCCACTCCGAGGTAGAACAGGAGGGACGAGGGTGCCATTTTTCTCTTATCCCAATACTCAGGTGAATAATTGCGCTTTTCTTTTGGAAGCAGCTGTTGGTCGACATGGGCGTAGTCCGCTCCGCCAATGACCACATCTGCGTGGATCTCTCCTTTTGTAGTACGAATGGAGCCGATGGTGCCGTCCTCTTTGAAAGAAAATCCAGTCACCTCTTCATCGAGCCGAAGTTCCACTCCTTTTTCCTCTGCAACACGAACCATTCCCTC
>CATILC010000201.1 GCA_949516455.1 Flavobacteriia bacterium
CGCTTTGAATTTGTGGAGCGATTGATCGAAGAAGGCTGCACGCCGAATGGTACAAACCGAAATTGGCGCTCCTACGGGGAACATATTCAAGGGGCGGACGACTTCGGACTGAAGCTGATCGCCGATCCGCAAACGAGCGGTGGTCTTCTGATCGCCTGCGCATCCTCATCTCAGGCAGAGGTTCAGGATGTCTTAAGGGCCCACGGCCTCTGCACAGAACCCATAGGTGAACTCAAAGCAGACGAAACAGAGGAGCCGGGTATTCTGGTTCAGTGAGTGATCTGAATGCGTCCGGTCCATGCGTCATGAACGAATGGCCTGCCGTCATAGCGACCAAATATCTTGGCCCGGATGGAGCCGGTGCCGCTCCACAGCAATCCTTTTCCTAATGCACCATATGTCCAGATCCCGTCTCGCTTTTCAGAAGGAGCTGAAAAACGGACGCGCCAGGTCGCATTCATGGGCCGCTGGGAGTCCACATGCACTGAATCCAGAGACAATGGAGTCAGATCAAGGCCTTCTGAAATAACATCCAAAGAGAGTTGGATCGAGCGGTCTTTGAACGGCCCGGGCATCATGTTCTTCCAGACGGTCAATTGAAACCGCAAACTGTCCGCTCCTTGTCTGATCCCAGTATGGGTAACGATCAATGGGTGATCTGGCTTTTGAAGAACAGAGCAGGAAAACAGCCCTGTAAAAAGGACGGCCAAAATTAGACCAGGCCGGAGCTGTGAAGTGGAAAGTGGAAAGCGCAACATAGATGCCCAGCGAGCTTAAACACGAAGATAGCGCATCAGGATCTGTGAAGATGCGCAGCCTCGGACAGGGCTTTTCCCAGCTGAATATTGTCTTACTTTAGAGCCTATGACCTCTTCCGTATATCGCTTCTTTCTTTTGGGATCATTGAGCCTGACACTGAACGTGCACAGCCTTTGGGGGCAATCCGCACGATCAAGGCATTTTCGCTCCGAGCCGGTACAAAAGGTCACTGAACATGTCGTGCCCCAAGACTACGTGGAAACGCAACTGCAAGGCATTGAAGCACCTCGTCCAGATGGAGAATCGGTACGCGCGCACCTCATGCGTTTGCGAGCGGAGCAAAAGAAGCGGACACCGCCACAGCAAGGATTCTCTGCCCCGAACAAAACAGCGATGGACAGTTTGAACATCAGCAACGGAAAATACCTCTTTCGGACCTTGCCGAACGGGATCGAGATCCCGCTTTTTGGTGGTGTACCCAACGACAATAGTCTGGCTGTGAGCGATGGCGGCATCCTCCTACTCGCATTCAATTCCCACATCGCCGGATATGATCTGAATACAGGCGAGGATCTCTTCGATCTCGGAAAGTATCCGCTCGGGCTCATCGGTCAGGCATTTAACGGGCCCAGTAATCACTTTTACGATCCGAAAGTCGCTTACGATCCCCAGAGGGATCGGTTCGTCCTTGCTTTTCTGAGGGGAAATACGCCCAGTGGATCGGGAGTGATGCTGGCATTCAGCCAGACCAATGACCCAAGGGACGGTTGGAATGTCTACGTACTGCCCGGGAATCCTCTGAACAACGACCGTTGGACGGATTTCCCCACCATTGCCATCACAGAGGGTGAACTCATATTCACCGCCAATTTCATCATCCCCGGACAGCCCTGGCAAACGGGTTTCGACGGCAGCCTCATCTGGCAGGTAGGTATCGATGCTGGATATGCTGGTGACAGCACACTGGATGCCAGACTTTGGTACGACATCAAACACAACGGACGGTTCACCCGGAATGTGCATGCTGTTCAGCACGGCGGTCATCCCGACCGCAAAGACCTCTTCCTGCTCTCCAACCGCAACTTCAGTTTGCAGAACGACACCATTTTCCTTTTGCACCTCACCGGAGAACGCAACGATGCGGATACCCGATTGGATGTTCAGGCCCTGATCAGTGATACGCCGTACGGAGTCCCGCCTTTTGGACGGCAATCTGATACCGATACAAGCGATGCAGGCAGCGGATTCGATACCAATGACGGTCGTGTCCTTGGGGGATTCTTCGTGAACGACCACCTTCAGTTCGTCAGCAACACCATCGATCCACAATCAGGACGCTCTGCGATCTATCACGGACTGATCGAAGACCCATATGGTTTGCCATCTGTGACGGGCCAGATCATTGGTCACGAACGCTTGGACTTTGGTTATCCCAATGTGGCCTGGACAGGAAGTGAGGCATGCGAAAGGCAGTCGATGATCGCCTTCAACCACAGTTCACCGTTGGATGCGGCCGGCTGCTCGGCCCTATTCTATTCAGATCTTGGAGTCTATTCCCCGATAAGCTACATCACCCGGGGCGAAGCTCATGTGGACAGGTTGTCGGGAGGCTACGAACGCTGGGGCGACTATTTCGGTCTGCAACGGGTGTACAACAAGCCCGGAGAAGTTTGGGCATCAGGATATTACGGACATTCCAGCGAAGACAATGGCATCTATTCCGCGCAGATCTTTTCGCCGGATACGCTGCATTTGGACTGGCGCATCACGAATACGGGTGGAAACGCCAACTGTGAAGCAAGTGTTGAGATCGAGGCCATCAACGGAACCGACCCCATCACCTATGCCTTCAACGGCGGGCCGGCGGGCAGCTCCAACCGATCGACGGGCCACTGCCCTGGAGACACCATCCTTGTTGAAATGACGGACGGAAGCCTGTGCACACGCATTGAGAAGATCGTCATCCCATTGGGAAACCCCGGACTGACGAGCAGGGCCTATCCGATCCCTGCCGACGATCTGCTTATCTCACGTCTTCTCCTGCCTGCTTCGGGTACAGTGAATGTGCAACTGAGCGATCTCAACGGACGCGAACTCATCCTGATCAGCGAACGCTATGCATCCGCAGGTGCCCATGAACTCCAAATGAACGTGGCTCATCTTTCGGCAGGAACCTATTTCCTCAAAGTATTTCTGAACAACAAGGAATTGAGCACCGACAAAGTGCTGATCAACTAGCGTTTATGATCCCAGTCCTATCCCTGAAAGAGTTCTACGGAACAGGCAAGAATGCCTTTGTAGATGAACTCGGAACGACCTATCAGCGAATCGGTTTTGTGGCCATCCGCGACCACGGTTTCCCCACAGAACTCGCAGCTCAACTACACGCCGCAGTTGCGGAATTCTTCGCCCTGCCCGCTGAGGTAAAGTTGCGTTACCACAGGGCGGACCTCTTCGGCCAAAGGGGGTATACGAGCTATGGCAAGGAACATGCGAAAAACAGTACGGCGGGCGACCTCAAGGAATTCTGGCAACAAGGACCCGAACTGTCTGCCAAAGAGCTTTCATCGCTGGGCTACCCAGCAAACCTTCACGTAGCTGAGGTACCAACACTTTTTGAATGCAGCCAAAAAGCACACGAGGAACTCCTCCGGATCGGACGGGAAATGCTGTCGGCCATCGCCCTCTTTTTGGGTTTGGAACCGTCCTATTTCGACCCATTCGTACTGAAGGGAAACAGCATCCTGCGTCCTATTCATTATCCTCCGATATCGGGTTCTGTCGGCGACGCGGTGCGCAGCGCTGAACACGAAGACATCAACTTGATCACCTTGCTGATGGGGGCTTCATCCGCTGGGCTTCAGGTCAAAGACAGAAAGGGCAATTGGATCGACGTGGCTGCCGAGCATGATGAATTGGTGATCAATGTAGGCGATATGCTGCAACGGCTCACTTCCAATAAACTCAGAAGCACCACGCACCGCGTGGTGAATACGGCAGAAGCCTACGAGGGCGTTTCCCGTTTTTCGATTCCATTTTTCCTCCATCCTGTTTCCTCCATGCCGCTCAACGCATTGCGGGAATGTCTGGAAGAAGGCCAACCACCCGCCTACCCGGACATCAACGCGGGAGACTATCTGGACCAGCGACTTGTGGAGATCGGACTGAAACCTGCGCGATCCTGAATCCCAGGCTTCAAACAGATCGAAGAAAACGCGGAGCATGAGCAAAAAGGAGAAGCGGAAAGAGATCCGAATTGCAAACCGAAAGGCGCGCTTTGAATACGAGATCCTTGAACGCTATCTGGCCGGGATCGCATTGATGGGTACGGAGATCAAGTCTTTGCGCGATGGAAAAGCCAATATCGCAGAGAGCTATGGATATGTGGAAGGAGGTGAACTCTTTGTGCGCAATATGAACATTCAGGAATACAGCCACGGAAACATCAACAACCACGATCCGCTGCGTGTCCGCAAGCTCCTGCTCCAGAGAAGAGAATTGAACAAGATCGAGAAGAGCGTGAAGGATACCGGCATCACCCTTGTGCCTTTGCTGCTTTTCATCAATGAACGGGGGCTGGCGAAAGTGGAGATCGGGGTTTGCCGGGGCAAGAAGATGCACGACAAAAGACATCAGCTGAAAGAGAAGTCCCTGAAGCGCGAAATGGACCGGGCCAAACGATGAGAAAACAGTTCCTTTTGAACACATTGAAATGAAGATCCTCATGGTCTGTTTGGGCAACATTTGCCGTTCGCCGATGGCTGAAGGCGTCATGCGCGAGCTTCTTGAAGGAAGTGCCCATGAAGTCGACTCAGCGGGGACATCTTCCTTTCATGCAGGAGAACGACCAGATGACCGCATGCTCCGCACAGCCAAGAAATACGGTGTCTCAATGAATGGGATCCGCTCCCGCGGCTTTAAAGTGGAGGACTTCGATCGATTCGACCGGATCTATGTGATGGACCGAAGCAATCTGCAAAATGTATTGCTGCTCGCGCGCAGCGAGCAGGATCGTGCCAAGGTGGAACTCTTGCTCAACGCATCGCATCCTGGAGAGGACCGGGAAGTTCCCGATCCTTATTACGGCGGAGAGAAGGGGTTCGATCAGGTCTACCTCATGATCCTGGAGGCCTGCCAAAAGATCAAAGACGGACTCTGATGGAAACAGGCTGCCTCTACCTCATCCCCAGCTTGATTGCCAACGTACCGCCTCTGGAAGTCATCCCGTTGTCGGTAAAAAAGGTCATCGACAGCACCCAGCACTTCATTGTCGAAAATGAAAAAAGCGGACGCGCCTTCATCAAAAAAGTCGTTCCTGGGAAAGATCAGTCTGCTCTGATCATCCATTTATTGAACAAGTTCACGACTGAATCTGAATTGGACGATCTCCTCCTGCCTTGTGCAGAAGGGCATCCAGTGGGGCTGATCTCTGATGCGGGGGCCCCTTCAGTGGCCGACCCAGGCAGCTCGATCGTCAGCAGGGCCTACCAGAGAAATATTCGCGTCTCTCCACTGTCGGGCCCATCGAGCATACTGATGGCCGTCATGGCCAGCGGAATGAACGGGCAGGACTTTGCCTTCGTGGGCTACATTCCGATCGATCGGGCAGAGCGCAGAAATAGGCTGCGGGATCTTGAACGGCACTCGAGGAAAACGGGACAGTCCCAGTTTTTCATGGAAACTCCGTATCGCAACGACAAGTTGTTCGCGGACCTGCTCGCCACCCTTCCATCGGATGTTCGTCTCTGCGTGGCCCGGAACATCAGCCATTCAGACGAATTCATCCGAACCATGACCGTCGGCGAGTGGAAACATCAGAAGCTGGACCTGCACAAACAACCCACTATTTTCGGACTGGACGCACGAACA
>CATILC010000202.1 GCA_949516455.1 Flavobacteriia bacterium
GAATCGGGTTTCCATTCCGAATTCGCCGAGTGTTCGGAAGCCATATTCTCCATCGGAAATGGCCGCATGGGCCAACGAGCCAATTTCGAAGAAGGCTACAGTGGCAAGAGTCTGCAAGGAAGTTATGTGGCCGGTGTTTACTACCCGGACAAAACGCGTGTGGGCTGGTGGAAGAATGGGTACCCGGAGTACTTCGCGAAGGTGCTCAACAGCGTGAATTGGATCGGGCTGGACATTGAGATCGAGGGAGAACGACTGGACTTGAATGCAGCAGAAGTGCTCCAGTTCGAAAGGGAGCTGGACATGAAGCGCGGAGTGCTCAGCCGGCACTTCCAATTGCGTTTTCCTTCGGGCAAGGAGATCCAAGTCTCAGCGGTGCGATTTGTGAGCATGCGTCGGGATGAGATCGGTGCCATCCGTTATGGCATGAAGGCGCTGAATTTCACAGGAAAAGCGCGGATCGTTCCGTTTTTGGACTTCGATGTGGTCAATCAGGACAGCAACTACGACGAGAAATTCTGGGAAGAAGTGGAGCGCCGAACGGGAAGTCAGAAAGCGGCGGTCGTTGCGCGCACCAGGAAGCTCAATTTTCAGGTCGCCTCTGCCATGCGTTATGAATGGTGGGCAGGCGACAAGATCCAGACACTTTACCCGGAAACCATCGAGCGCGACAAGTATGTGGCCAATTCCTTCGAAGTGACCCTGGAGCAGGGACAAGAAAACTGTCTTTACAAGTACGCTTCCGTCTGCTCATCCATGAACCATCCGCCCTCTGCTTTGCTGGATACGGCCGATGAACGCGCCTCCGAAGCACGCCGTGTGGGATTCGATACGCTCTTGCAAGAGCATACCGACCATTGGGCGGCCAAGTGGGAGATGAGCGATATCCGCATTGAGGGGGACGTATCCGCTCAACAAGGAATCCGCTTCAACATTTTTCAGCTCCATCAGACCTATACAGGAGAAGACGAGCGGCTCAATATCGGGCCCAAGGGGTTCACAGGGGAGAAATACGGAGGCAGCACCTATTGGGACACAGAGGCCTATTGTCTGCCTTTCTATCTGTCCACTGCGCCTCAAAAGGTGGCGAAGAACCTGTTGGTCTACCGCTATGATCAGTTGGGCAAGGCCATAGAGAATGCCGGGAAGCTCGGTTTCGAAAAGGGCGCCGCTCTGTACCCCATGGTCACCATGAACGGGGAGGAATGCCACAACGAATGGGAGATCACATTCGAGGAGATCCACCGAAATGGAGCCATTGCCTTTGCGATCTACGATTACATCCGCCACACACTGGACGCGTCCTATCTGTTCGAGGGCGGACTCGAAGTACTCACGGGCATCGCGCGTTTTTGGTTTCAGCGATTCCATTACAGCCAGCGCAAGAAGGCCTTCGTTATGCACGGAGTGACCGGCCCCAATGAATACGAGAACAACATCAACAACAACTGGTACACCAACTACATCGCTGCTTGGTGTATGCGTTATGCGGCAGATTGTTTCGATCGTTGCAGGCAAGAGGATGCCAAGCGAACCGAGGCCCTTTCTTCCCGCTTGAACTGGAGCAGTGAGGAAGGCCTGCA
>CATILC010000203.1 GCA_949516455.1 Flavobacteriia bacterium
GGGCTTGTTCCCTGCCGGTTCTATCTTGGCTGAAATTCGTTCGATGTTCCGTTGGTCTTTGCTCTTGCTCTTGATGAACGCTACGCTTTGGGCGCAGTCTCCGTCGCGGGTCGAATTGCATCTGAGGCTCCCGGAGAACAACGGTCCCATCGACTATATCTACCGCCTGTACGATCTGCCTGAAGGCGATCACCTCCTGATGCACAGCACTTCGGTAAAGCGAACAGAGTTGCGGATCTATCAAAAGAACATCCTAAAGGACAACTCTCTGGACAAAGAGGAGCAAAGCACTTTGTTGCGCGTCCGACCACCGGCGCAGGATCGGCTGCTTGTTTTTCAGCAGGGATCGACCGCTCCTGATCGGGGCTGGACCATGGGTTCAGACATGCCCTGGCCATTTGTGGCGCCTGCTTCATGGAACTGTCCGCTGCTGCTCAGCATTGAAGGAAAGCTGGATCAATGGGATATCCTGTGGCCAGCAGAGGCACAACTGATCGTGGAGGATGGCTCGCAAAAGAGTGTGTTCTTCGGACCCACCAAGGCAGCCCCGCTTCATTCACAGCTCCTGCAGATGCTTCCCAAAGCCCCAGTCATTGCCTTGGCGCAGAAGGAAAAGCCCGTTCTGAATGCCCCCGGCATTGAATCGCTCAAGGGCCGTGTGCCCTCGCCGGGCATACAGCCCGCTTCTGGTCTTCCCAGTGTTCCGATCCCGGAGGAGGAAAGGATCGAACTTGCATTTGTACGATCCATCGGAAAAAGGTTTTGCACCCAATGGACAACAGACAGCCTATTTCTATTGGGAAAGAAAAGAGACGAGAAGCTCCAGCAGTTAAAGGAGGCCTTTCGCGCTTCCAGGCCAAGCGCCACTGAATTCGAGGCGGCCCTCGCGCAATGGCGCTTCCAAGGATATGGCGAATGGGGCATTGCCGCCCAGCAGGAGCGTGCGCAAGCCCAAGACAACGAATTTCAATTCCTTTTCAACAAGCGCTCCTACTATGCCGATCTCAGCGGGAACTACGACCCGCTCGCGGATACTTCTTCTTTGAGTATTCGGGCCAAACGCTGGTACCTCTCTACCCTAGACGAAGGCAAACAGAAGGAGATCTGCTGCCAGTTGTTCGACCCTGAGAATTCAATAAAACCTGTTCCTGCCGGACTCTGGAACGACCTGATCGAAAAAGGTACACGCCCGATGATCCGACTGAACTATCGGCTGATCGCTGCTCGGAACACCCTGCAGATCCGAATGGAGCAACTTCAGGAGCAGACCGTGGATATTCCAGTGGATCTGCGCCTCTTGGGATCGGAAACCGACACCACTGTTCGACTGCGCATCCGGGGCAGAAGCGACACCATCGAACTGCCTTTCTATGGATCGGTGCATTATCTCAAGATCGACCCTGAAAACCGCCAACCGGTCTTATGGCTGGAGCAGAAGAACGACCTGCAGTACCTGATGGAACTGCGCGACCGCCCGACGAAAGGCCGCCGACTCGAACTCATGGAAGCGCTCTTTGGCGCGCAGAACAGCAACCTTTTGAGAACCGCAGTGGGCATTGGATTGTATGATGACTGGAAAGAGATCCGCATCCTGACCCTTTTGTATTTGAATGAAAAAGACGCCGACTTCGTTGCCCTTTTCGAATCCGAGATCGACCAACTGGCCCGGAGAGATGCCGATGAGGAAGTGCGTTCCTA
>CATILC010000204.1 GCA_949516455.1 Flavobacteriia bacterium
AGCACGGATTGCGGTCAGCATTTTGACCATTTGCTCTTCGAGGCTTTTGGTGACCAATTGGCCACGACCTCGAATTACGGCAGTAATTTTTATCCGACTTCTGCTCAGGATTGGGATTCATTTTATATAAACGGTGGGCTTGATAGTGTATTTCCAGTTCCTTCTGGCGGTTGGTATCCGTATGATGATTATTTGGTTTTTGCTTTTGAAACGACCAACAGAAAGGGCAATAACTTCTTTCTTCGCAACATAACAATAGAACAAAGATGGATCAGTGCGGAATCTTTCGCACAAGATTTTCGTTTGTTCCCCAATCCATCTTCGGGTCGTTTTGAGCTGCATGCAGAAGGGCAGGAAGGAAGAGCATTTTCCTGGTCCTTGTTGGATATGCAGGGAAGGAACCTCCGTTCGGGAAGCTTTGTGGGCGGCCGGTGTGTGTTCGATCTGGGCGATCTCTCCGATGGGGTGTATCAACTAACTCTATCGAATTCAGACCGCACTGAGACCCACAGGCTCGTCAAGGCCTCTGATTAAGGCTGTTCCGCCCGCGTCAGTCTTCGCCGTAGTAGATGATCTTGCTGCCGTCCCGATCGAAACCAAAGGGAAAGGGCTTGAGTGGTTGAAGGGCCGCACGCAGTGCATCGGCGCGCTGCGGAGGACAGAAGAACAAGAGAAAACCGCCGCCGCCCGCTCCGAGCAGCTTGCCACCCAGCGCCCCTGCTTTCAGGCCGGCCTCGTAAGCCCGGTCGATATCTGGATTGGTGATCCCACTGGCCAAGCGTTTTTTAAGCAGCCAATTGGTATGAAGCAGTTGGCCAAAATCGTCCAAATTCCCCTGTTGTAGGGCCGTGCGCAATTCATAGACCAAGGCGACCATCTCCTTCAGGGCTTCGAATTTCTCCTTCTGGTCCACATTCTTTTTTTGTTCCTGAAGAATGTGTGAGGCGCTTCTCTGATCGCCGGTGTAGAACATGAACAGACTGTTCTCCAGTTCCGTGCTCAGGTCTTTGGACAGATGCAATGGAATGACGCTCACCGTATTGTCCGTATGGAATTCGATCACATTCAAACCGCCATAGGCCGCAGCGTATTGATCTTGCTTTCCAATGGGTTCATTCAGCCTTGTGATTTCTACCTCACAGGCTTCCCGCGCCAATTGCTCCTTGCTTGCATGTCGGTTGGCGTATGCGTAGAGGTTGTGCAGCACGCCCACAGTAAAGGAGGAGGAGGAGCCCATTCCCGTTCCTCCCGGGACATCGGCGATCGAACTGATCTCGATCCCGCCCTGTATGTTCATCATCTCCAGGGTTTCCCGAAGGATCGGGTGTTTCAGATCCGTCAGGCTGCTGACCGTTTCTGTGATGCTGTACTTGGTCCGGATCTTATCGGCTTCGAAGAACTGGTGCGAACTGATGTACATGTATCGGTTGATGGAAGTACTCAGTACAGCGCCGGGATGCTGCTCATAGAATGCGGGCAGATCCGATCCGCCGCCGACAAAGCTGATCCTGAATGGGGTTTTGCTGATGATCATGGGTTATCCGGTTGAATGGAGAATGTCTGCATAGATGGCCATCTGGTCCACCACTTCGTATTCGTTGATAAGTCGCTGCTGATACTGCTGATCGATCGAATCGTCCGTATGGCCTTTCCAGCGATAAAAGGTCTTGATGCGCTCTTCGTGCACCGTCCGATCGCAGTGGGTGAATATCTTCAGATGGG
>CATILC010000205.1 GCA_949516455.1 Flavobacteriia bacterium
ACCCCTCGGGGCTGGAGCCCGATCAGCGCAGAATTTTTGAAATCCTCATGCGCCTCGAGCAGCTGACAGCAAATGCGATGAAAGATGACAGACAACTCCTCAGAGGACAGGATCATCTTTGAAGAAGCTTCTTTCATACGCTGCAAAAATAGACAAGTATTGCCCACGGAGACCTTCTGTCATAATGACACGATTCGGCGGTGGCACATCCTTTGGTAAATGGCCTGGAAATCATTAACGAATGGGCAAGATCAATGTAACAGCGGAAAATATTTTTCCGATCATCAAAAAATTCCTCTATTCAGACCACGAGATCTTTCTGCGGGAAATGATCAGCAATGCGGTAGATGCAAGCCTGAAGTTGCAGGCGCTCTCTCGAATGGGCGAAATCAAGGGGGAACTCGGGAAGGTGGACATCGAGGTCGCCGTCGACAAGAAAAAGAAGACGCTGACCATATCCGACCGCGGAGTGGGCATGACGGCGGACGAGGTGGATAAATACATCAATCAGGTGGCCTTTTCCGGGGCAGAAGAATTTCTGCAGCAGTACAAGGACAAAGCAGGTGATGCGGGCATCATCGGACATTTTGGTCTTGGATTCTACTCTGGCTTCATGGTGGCCGACAAAGTGGAGATCGTGAGTCGTTCCTGGAAGGAGAGCGACGCAAAGAAAGCGGTGCACTGGAGTTGCCAGGGAGATCCGGAGTTTGAAATGAAGGAAGGAAAGCGCGCCGAGCGGGGAACGGACATCATCCTGCATATCAACAAAGAGAATGAAGAATTCCTCGAAGATTTCAAGGTTCGTGAACTGCTGAAGAAGTACTGCCGATTCCTGCCCATCCCGATACAATTCGGCACCAAGGAAGAGACCGTCAAAAAGGGAGAAGGCGATGAGGCAGAGGAGGAGAAGATCACTGTTCCCGACATCATCAACAATGCCTTGCCGGCATGGACCAAGAACGCCAGCGAGCTCAAGGATGAGGATTACGCCAATTTCTACAGTGAGCTGTATCCGATGAGTTTCGACAAGCCACTCTTCCACATTCACCTGAAAGTGGATTTTCCATTCGACCTGACGGGTATCCTCTATTTCCCGAAGATCAAGCCGCAAATGGAACTGCAGAAAAACAAGATCCAACTCTTCCAGAACCAGGTGTTTGTGACCGACAGCGTTGAAGGCATCGTCCCTGACTTTTTGACCCTTCTGCACGGGGTGATCGATTCCAAGGACATTCCGCTGAACGTAAGCCGCTCCTATTTACAAGCCGATGGAAATGTGAAGAAGATCTCTGGCCACATCACCAAAAAGGTTGCGGATAAGTTGGACGAAATGTTCCGAAAGAATCGGGAAGAGTTCGAAGCCAACTGGGAAGACACCAAGGTGATCGTCGAATACGGAATGCTCACTGAAGACAAGTTCAACGAAAAGGCCAAGAAATTCTATCTGCTCAAGGACTCCGAAGGGAGCTACCACACACTCGAAGAATACAAGGATTTGCTCGGAAAACTGCACGAAGACAAAGACGGCAACGACATCTGGCTCTATGCCTCAGATGCCGAAGCACAACACGAGGGCATTGAGCAGGCCAGGGCGTCGGGTTATAAAGTGCTCATCCTGAATACACCCCTCTCCTCTCATCTGATCCAACGTATGGAAGGGGACCTGGAGAAGGTGCGTTTTGCACGCGTGGACAGCGACTCCATTGACAACCTGATCAAGAAGGACGAGGCCATGCCTTCCAAACTGTCCGAAGAGCAAGAGAAGCAGGTCAAGGAATGGGTGGAATCGAAAATGGAGAAGGATAAATTCCAGATCAAAGTCGACAGCCTGTCCAGCACCTCCGCTCCGCTTCAGGTGATCGTTCCTGAATTCATGCGACGAATGAAAGAGCAAAGCATGACCGGTGGCGGAATGATGGGTATGACCGATCTACCGGAATCTTATGAGGTTTTGGTGAATGCCAACCACCCGCTGATCGGGCAGGTGATGACGCAAGAAGAGCGCGCAAGGGAAACAACCCTTCAGGAGTTGATCGATCTCGCCCTTCTCGGTCAAAATCTGCTTCATGGTGCGGCGCTGAGTGGATTCATCTCGCGACAAAGGGAACGATTGGAAGAAAACCACTAACGGTCTCAGGTCAGAGCCAGCAAGCCCTTCTCACGGAGGGCTTTTTTTGTGCTTCGCAAACTGCGTTGGTGCGCATTATCTTCCTCCTATGAATGAACGGCTGATACACTTTCGCAATTGGCCCAAACAGAGATGGATCCATGTGGCCATTCTCATTGCTGTTGCAATTCTTTTCACGCACAGCAGCACATCCGGTGGCTTACTCAATTACGACGACGAACGATACATTCAAGGCAATGTGCTCATCCAAACCGATGATGGAATTCAATTCAAGCGAATCTTTACCGAATATTTCGATGGACACTTCCACCCTCTGACCCTCTTGAGCCTGGCATGTGACAATGCCCTTGCCGATGACAGCATACGGATGCATCACCAGACCAACTGGCTGCTGCATCTGCTCAATGCACTGCTTGTCTACCTTCTTTTTGGCAGCCTCTTTCCAGAAAAATGGAGTTTGGCCTTCGGAGCGGCTCTGCTCTTCTTGCTGCATCCCATGAATGTGGAGAGTTATGCATGGATGACTGAACGGAAGAATGTACTGTACGCCTTCTTTTTCCTGCTCTCCGCATTACAGTACGCGGGCTACGTCCGCAAGCAAGACCGCAAACGACTGCTCTGGGCATATTTATTCCTCATTGCTTCTCTCCTGTCGAAGGCACAAGCCGTGGTGCTTCTTCCCGTTTTCATCCTTATCGATATCGCAGAAAGGAGAAGCCTGCGCCAATGGCCGATCTGGTTGGAGAAGATCCCTGCACTTCTTGTTTTTTCCCTTTTCCTCTTTGTCACGCGGCATGCACAAGAAGAAGCCTGGGGCGATCTGAGCTCATCTGTCCACTCCTTGACCGACCGTCTGTTGCTTTCGACGTCGGCGCTGGGCGCCTATCTATTGAAGGGTCTGGGGCCCATAGACCTCAGCCCCTACTATCCCTACCCCCACCAGATCGGAGAAGCCCTCGGGACATGGCATTTTCTAGGACCTCTTTGGGTAATCGGCCTTATAGCTGCATTGTACTTCAGCTGGAAAAAGAAGAACTGGACCTTGCTCTGGGGCCTTGCATTCTTCTTCTTGAATATCATCTTGATGATCAAATTCCTGGATGTCCCATACGGAGAGTACTATATGGCCAACCGCTATCTATACCTGCCCAGTGCAGGCCTGGGCTGGTTCATACTGCTATGGCTGGTGCCGCTGTGCAAGAAGTTCGTAAACCGGGAAGATCTGGGAACCTACCTGCCCATTGCGCTGGTTGCTCTGCTTTATGGGATCCAAACACAAAAGCAATTGGCTGTATGGAACAACAGTGAAGCCCTTTGGACCGAGGTGACCGATCGCTATCCGCTTTATCCAAATGCGCAAAACATGCTGGCCATCTCGCAGCTGCAGGCAGGCAAGACCAAAGAAGCCGAAAAGAGCATGCTCCGTTTGATCGATCTGGACCCTTCATTCGCCGGGGGATATGAAAATTTAGCCGCCCTTTATTCCCAAAAGCAAAATCAGAAAAAGGCGTTACAGTACATCGAATTGGCTTTGCAAGAAAGAGGCAGCCGTGCGGCCACTTTGGAGATGGCCGTCGAGATATTCCGGACCAACGGTCTGCTGGATCGTGCACTGAACTGTATCGATAAGCTGATCGCACTCGATCCCAAAAAGACGGATCACTTGCTCTCCCGTGCGCGCATACTGAACGATATGGGGCGATATGAAGAACTCATGGAGATGATCGATGAGCGTCCGGAACCAGAATTACAGCAATTTCTCCAGCGCATCGAAAAAGAAAAAAAACGTCCACAAACACAGCGCGCCCAAAAACTATTGGAAAAGGCGACTCAATTGGGTAAGGCCGGACAGCTCAAGGAAGCGAACGCATTCTTTTCGCGGTCCATTGCCATCGATTCCA
>CATILC010000206.1 GCA_949516455.1 Flavobacteriia bacterium
CCGTAGTTGAATGTGCCCGGATGGACCGAATAAGGCAATGGCCGCAACTGCAGATCGGCCAGCGCATAGAAACGCCTTGGATCCACAGAGTCTGCATCCGATCCGTTCAGGTAGAGCAATATTCGACCGGCCTGTCCTTCCTCCGTCCAGCAGCTGACCACACATTTGGACCCGCGATCGGGCCAATGCTCTGCAAGTTCACGGAGCTGAACAATGGCCATCCCCTGCCCCTGATCACCTTCTTTCTTGTCCAGTGCGCCCAGCTCGGACCGAAAAAAACCGAGAAAGAGGAAGATCGATAAGAGCAGCAGGCTGTGGACTTTTTTGAAAGCCATTAGGAGCGCTCCAAGCAACAGAGCTGTGAACAAGAAAAAGTCCGTCAACTCCGGGTCTGGGATGGGCAGCAGATAGAAGCCGATGAGATAGACTGCCAATGGCCCCCACATGGGGCTGAAATACACCTTCAAAATGCCTTAGCGATCAGAACAATCGATCCAAGGCGTCAAAGGAAATATCCCGGTAATAGAAGCGGATGATGTCTCGAAAGTCAAAACCCTCTGAAGCCATGACCATAGCCCCGTCTTGGGACATTCCCACTCCGTGACCATATCCCCTGCCGCTGAGCACATAATCGCTTCCTTCCTCTTCGACAGTAAAGTAGGCGGAGCGCAGTCTGAACCTTCTGCGCAGTTCGCTCAACTTCAAGCTTCGATCGCCCAGTCTGAGGTAGCCCACACGATGATCGGCCGTCAGGTTGAACAGGATCTTTCTCAGTTCGAGGTCATCGGCATCCGTTCCCAATCTGTTTGCCAGGTATGCATTCATTTTTGCAGTGGAAATTCGCCTTTCCCAGCGAGCCGAAGGACCCCTTAAACTGTACGGATCGCGTCTGCCCTTTAAATAGGGCAAGGAACTTGTCCACGGGAATTCTGCGGGAGCGGTATGACCTCCGCTGTTGGCATGAAAGACCGCGAGGATCGGGGCGCACAACTGATCGGTCACCACAGTGTCGCGGGTTTGCTTCACGGCCAGCACAATGCTGTCTCCATATCGGTTCTCCGCTCTGTGGAAATAGACCTGCGAACTCACATCGTCCTTCAGATTGTATCCTTTGGATGTGTGTTTGTGCCAGTTCTTCATGGCGAATGTCCGCGCGAGGATGGCCTGGGCCTTGAAGTACTGAAAGGAAGGAACATGGCCCCCTTCACTCTCGACCACCCCCGCCACGTAGTCTTCCAGATCGACTTCATTGACCAGCTCTGCCTTTTTGCCGCTGACCCATACATCGATGCACCCCTTATAGCGCCGCACCTCCCCTTTTACCTCGATCTGAAATACAGCCGCAGCCGCTTCGGGAACGATGCGGTAGCGCAAAAAAGGACCATAGGTACCCGATGCATCTGAGAAATGGATGCCACCGGACTTTTTTTGAAATTCAATGGACCGCCTGGGTTCGATCAGATCGGCAACCGTATCGATCAGTTGTCCACTCTTTTCGTAGGCCAAGACCGAAAAACCCTTTTCAAAAGAAGATATCTTGAAACGATCCACGGAGGAATGCTCTGAAAACAAGCGAATGCGTACGGCGCGCTGGGCCACCAACTCCTGAACACCCACCAAGGCAAAGAAAAGAATCAACAGGGCCTTACCCCCGTTCCGCCAGCGCGACAACGATCTGGGCAGCGCGCTTGGACGCTCCACCGCCGCCAAGGGCCTTTTGCAATTCCTGATAGCCTTCATTCAACCGGGCTCGGGGAGAATCCTCCAAGATGGACTGCAAGTTGGCCCGAAGCTGATCGGCTGTCAAGTCCTGTTGGATCAATTCTTTCACCATTTCCCTGTTCACAATGAGGTTCACCAGGGAGATGAACCGGATCTTGACCAATGCACGAGCTATCCGGTAGGAGATCGCGCTGCCTTTGTAACACACCACCTCCGGCACACCAAAAAGGGCGGTCTCAAGGGTCGCCGTCCCTGAAGTGACCAGCGCCGCATGTGCCACGGACAAGAGAGGATAAGTCTTGTCTGCCACAAGCTCCACATCCATTCCCTGAAGCAGGGGTTGGTAGAACTCCACGGGCAGAGAAGGCGCCTGAGCCACTTTCCAGCGGTATTCCGGGAATTCCTTTCGTACACCCAGCATTAGAGGAAGAACCGCCTCCACCTCCTGCTTCCTGCTGCCGGGCAGAAGCGCAATGATGGGCGGGCCTTCCAGCCATTCGGCATCTGCCTGCTGGGTCCAATGGCTCTTGTTCCCGATGGCATCCAACAAGGGATGTCCCACATACTGTACCTGCATTCCAAATCCTGCAAAGAACTCTTTTTCGAATGGGAGAATGCTGATCAGCTCGTCGACGGTCTTCTTGAGTTTGAATACCCGATTCTTCTTCCACGCCCACACCTGAGGGGCGATGTAATACGCCACCTTGATGCCATTGGCCTTGGCAAAAGCAGCCATGCGCATATTGAAACCAGGATAATCGATCAGGACCAATACATCTGGGCGATAGCGCAACAGATCCTCTTTGCACTTCTTCAAATAAGAGGCAATGGTGCGCAGGTTGCGAACCACCTCCCAAAAACCCATAAAGGCCATGTTCCGGTAGTGAATCACCGGTGAACTTCCACTGCACTCGGCCATTCGATCGCCACCCCAGAATCGGAAATCCGCCGCCTGATCTTCTGCCTGAATGGCTTTGATCAAATTGGCTCCATGCAGATCGCCAGAGGCCTCACCTGCGATCAGGTAGTACTTCATACCTGCATGTATTTCATGAAATAAGAAATTCAACCCTAAGAGGGCTGCTCGTTAATTTTTTCCTGTAACCGATCAAGCACTTCACGATCTACGTCGAGATCGAATTTTCGGGCGAATATGCAATCTGAATCTTCCAATTCTCTCAGGTGATCGATGGTCAAGATATTTGGATTCCACTTTCCCTCATCCCAAGATGTAAAACGATACAGGGAATTTTCTATCCGTTTTCGGAATTCAGAATTGTATACCACCGTTGCGAAAAAAAACTCATCGGTACCCCACGTGAACTTGAGAAAGCGACGCAACTTCTTATCTCTTTTCTGTGCGGACACAATATGCTCGATCACCTCCCTTGTAAAAGTCCACCATTGGGAATTACGTCCCGCAAATATTTCAGAGTATCCAGGAACAGTCCTTTTCGGAAGCAAAGTATTCAATACCGACTGAAGGACATATTTCCCCTTGAATCTAAAAGCGTTCATATGATACTTCTCGTACCGCCCCATCGACTCGAGGTACCAGGCACTTGATTTATCCGCGATAGGACATATATCCCGACCTCCGCCGATATTCAAAAAATCTGCGATTTTACCTGCCGATTTTATTGGATAATCTTGACCCGATAGTAAAGTGAATGATCTTATACCTCGTCCAAAAGCAAGAGCTTCTTCTAATGAAGCGATTATGGCATCCACATATTTGAAGGTCGCCCACATCACATCCACCCTATTTTTAATCAGAATGGCATTGTTCAACGATTCCAAATAAGTGAATTCACGGATATCTGACTTCTTGTCCACATGAATGAAGCAATAAAGGTCTTCGTGCTGCAATGATCGCACAAGCCTTTCAACCAATTCAGGCTGTTTATGTACTGTGATGATAAAGGCATGTTTCACTCTACAAATATTTAGCTTTCGATAAATTCATTTTAACCACGTTCAATTGAATTCCCACGGTTCTCAATTAAATACTAAAAACTTGATCAAAATGATCGCCAGAAGCCAAAGCATGCTCGCATGCAGAACGCCCTTGCTCAGGGTTTCCTTATCCAATCGGAGCGCGAGAAAGAACAATGCCCCATTGGCCAGCATGCCCATGGAGAGCATCTGAAAATTCAAGCGCATCATGGATTCAGGATGCAACATGCCGATCACGCGGTACTCCGGATGCGTGTAGAGGATCAATTGAAGAGAAATGGGCGGAAGCAGCAGACCGAAAACCCATCCAATGATCGATTGGATCTTTTCGGATTTATTCAAAAGACCACTTATTGAGTGTCTCCAACATGCCCTTTGCGGTCAGGTCGCATTGGACGGGAACAATGGAAATGAAACCGTCCTTGAGTGCCTCGACGTCGGTGTCTGCTCCTTTGTCGTAGTTCATGAACGTTCCAGTCAGCCAGTAATAACTGCGCCCCCTCGGGTCCCTGCGCGCATCGAATTCCTCCACCCAGTTGGCATCGGCCTGACGGCACACGCGAACCCCTTTATAGGCCGAACCATCGGGCTTGGGGATGTTGACATTCAGACAGACTCCGCGTGGAAGCCCATGCTCCAAAACCTGCCGGGCGATGCGGTCCACAAATGGTTTGCTGGGACCAAAGTCCGCCTGCCACGAATGATCCAGCAAACTGAAACCGATGGAAGGAATACCCTCCAGGGACCCCTCAACGGCTGCCGACATGGTGCCTGAATAGATGACATTGATGCTCGAATTGGATCCGTGATTGATGCCGGAAACGATCAGGTCGGGTTTTCTGGGGAGCACCACATTCACCGCCAGCTTGACACAATCCACAGGCGTTCCGCTGCAGCTGAATTCTTTTTGAGGACCCCTGTCGCTGACCACAGGCTCACACCTCAGGGTTTTTTCGATGGTGATGGCATGGCCCATTCCCGACTGCGGACTGTCGGGCGCCACTACGTAGACCTCTCCGATCCCATTCATCACTTCCGTCAGGTTGCGTATACCCGGGGCAGTGATGCCATCGTCGTTGCATACCAGGATCAAAGGCTTGGACATCTTCGTAGGAATTTCAGACGAATCTAGGAATAAACGCGGGCCCTCTGCATCGTGAATGGACTCAGTCGGCCCAGATGCCTTTGGCCACGAGGTAGGGTATGGTCAGCCAAAGAAGGCCCTTGCCCAGAAAAAAAAGAAAAACGATGAGCGCCACCTTCCATCCGGCTTCTTTCATCAGCGCCTTGAAGCCCCGCTCCTTCACCACCTGACGGTAGTATTTCAATCCTTTCTTCGGAGCTTTTTCAGCAGTTTTCATGGCGTCAGTGCGCTTTGAATGGCAAAGGTAGAGCCCACTTACTGACCCACAAAGGAAGCAGACCTGCCGAGGTCAGACAGAAACAAAAGATTCTGCTTCTAGAGCAGATAATCCGTGCTCAGGAAATGACTTTCCCCACTGGCCAGTATGGAGCGGACCAGAGGCTTCTGCCCCGCTTCTGCTGCCATGAGCGTTCGGATCGAAAAAGACCGCAGGGCATCGTGTACACTCAAGGTGCCCACTGCACTGTCTTTTCTTCCTGTGAAGGGCAGATAATCCGGCCCACGCTGGCAGCTGCTGTTGATGTTCACCCGGCACACCTGATTGACCATATTGTCCACGGCATAGGCGACGGTCGATGCATCCTGCGAGAAGATGCTGCACTGCTGACCGTAATCCGAGCGGGCGATCGAGCTCATGACCTCTTCCAGATCGTCGTAGGGGACCACAGGAACCACAGGACCGAACTGCTCTTCATGGTAGATGCGCATTTCCTCATTGACCGGATAGAGCACAGCTGGAAAAAAGGAGGTAGCTGACTTTCTTCCCGCGCTTTCGTTCATGATCTCAGCACCTTTTTGGCAGGCATCCTCCACATAGGCCTCCATATCGGCCACCTTATTCTTTTCGGGCAATGGCGTGAGGGGCGTATCGGAGGCTGGATGACCCAACTGCATGGCGTCCACCTCTTTGGACAAAGCCTCTACGAATGCATCCGCGATCGAACGGTGCACATACAGGATCTTGAGCGCCGTACAGCGCTGGCCATTGTAACTCAAAGCACCACTCGCACACTGCTTCACAGCTTGCTTCAGGTCGGCATCAGGGAACACAATGGCGGGGTTTTTGGCCTCCAGGCCCAATATCTGGCGTAAGCGGTTGGGCTTTGGGTGCTGAGCCACCAACACATTGGAACTCGATGAATTACCGATCAACGCCAGCACATCGATCCTACCCGTGGCCATGATCGGAGCGGCCAGGGTGCGTCCGCGACCGAACAATATATTGACCACCCCGGGAGGAAAAGCCTTCTGAAAGGCCTCCACCAGTGGAGTGAGCAGAAGCACGCCGTATTTAGCCGGTTTGAAGATCACTGTATTGCCCATCATCAATGCGGGAATAAGCAGGCAGAAGGTCTCGTTCAAAGGGTAGTTGTACGGACCAAGACAAAGAACCACCCCCAAAGGGCCGCGGCGCACCTGCGAGAGGATGCCATCCTTCGAAGCGATCTTGGAGCCGCGCCGTTGCAGTTCTTTGAATTCTTCAATGGTGTCCCGGATGTATTCTACCGTACGATCGAATTCCTTGAAAGCCGCAGATCGGTTCTTGGCGATCTCCCACATCAGATAGGTACTCACCTCTTCCCGCTTTTCGATCATCAGTTCGAGGAAGTGCTCCATGGCCGCCACGCGCTGGTCCGCCCCTGCCGTAGGCCATACGCCTCTTCCGTTGTTGTAGGCATTGCATGCGGCTTCCAGTGCCTTCAGCCCAGCCTCTGAGTCCAAAAGTGGCGTCTGTCCAAGATGAACAGGCGTTGAATCGCCTTCCGTCAGCACAGGTGAATGCACCTGTTCAAATTCTCCCTGCCATTGATGAATGACTCCATCGATCAAATAGCGGTTCCATTGAACGTGTGCTGGTGGACTGAACTCTTTCAACTTCGAGGATTGAAATGAATAAACTTATGCAGAGACAATTGGTTCTCTGCGCCCGGAAAAAAGAAAAAAGCAGGTCTGTAAGCCGGATTCTGTCCTCCAGGTGGAGGGCTTGTCATTTATCTGGGATGACCGTCACCGATCACCTCTAGCTGCCTACCCTCCGGCATCGGGCGGGCCGCCCTCATGCGCCGGTATACTTGACATTTCAACCCGTGAGGTTTGCACTGCCCCTTTGGTCACCCATCGGGCGGTGGGCTCTTACCCCACCTTTTCACCCTTATCCGCCAATGGCGGACGGTTTGTTTTCTGTTGCACTGTCTGTCCCGTTAAAAAACGATCCTTCCAGTTAGGAAGCACGGTGCCCTTCGTTGTCCGGACTTTCCTCTCCCCTTCGGGAGCGACAAGCCGACCTGCTTGCTGCAAAAGTCTTTAAAATTTGTAAAAGCGCACCTCAGTGGCACCTTGTCCAAATTCCCTGAAAGAGGCATCGTAGAATTCAATGCCCTGTTGCCTGTTCAAATAACGCTCCACCTCCGAACGCAGTCTGCCCGACCCCACTCCGTGAATGATGATGAGTCGCCTCCTGCGTTCACTTTTGGCTTTTTCAAAAGCCGATCGCAGTTCATTCATCTGTTCCATCAGAATTTCATGATCGTTCATACCGCGGGTACTGAAGAGAAAGGCACCTGCATGCAGATCGACCAAGGCACGTTCGTCGCTGGATCTGGGTTTTTCTTGAGGTCGATCGCCCTCTTGACCAAAGGCGTTCGGGGAACCGATCATATCGGGGTCGATGAATCCATGCTCCTTGACCAGATCGGAAGCTTCCACCCACTGTTCAAATCCATCGTCCCATTGCACCAAAACACCTTCTCCCTGGACTTCCAAAACTGAACCGGCGCGATCTTCATCCAGCATACATACTCTTTCGCCTGCTGTAAAACCCATAGACAGAAAGATAAAAAAGCCCCGCTCGAAGCGGGGCCTGTTCATTTCACTTTCCTTTAAGCGATCAATAGCGGGTGATCCTTCGGGTGATGGTCGCCTTGCCCGTACGCACGCGCAAGAGATACACCCCTTGTGCTCTCGAACTCATATCAAAGCGAAGCTCAGTGCGCCCGCGGGCATCCTGAACGCTCTGCTCTTCGATCAACTGCCCGAGGGCATCGATCAACTCGACTGAGTAGTCGTTGGTCGAAGGATTCTCGATCACCACATTCACCACATCCTTGGTCGGGTTGGGGAAGACGTTGAGGCTCGAGGCCAATTCATCCTCATTCACGGAGATGCCCGCAACGGTCACCTCAATGATGGTATCAGCGGTGCCGCAACCATTGGCCACAGTGAGCTGAACGAAGTAGGTTCCGTTCTGCAGGTAGGTCGCAGTTGGCGTGGGACCCGTACCGCCTGTAGCGTTGCCAAAGTCCCATGTATAGCTGCTTGCATTCAGTGAGTTGCTCGCATCAAAGTCGACCGTGGCTTGGGTCAGGGTGACCGACGAAAGCACAAATGATGCATTCACCGTAGGATCGGGTGCCGTGGGCGTAGCAAAGGCCACAGGACCAGAGAATCCGGAGGTATCGCTCGTCGCCGCACATACATCTGCAATCCAGTATTCATAGGATTGACCTGCATTCAGACCAGACAATACAAATGGACTGGTCGCTGCCAGCTGATTGCCCGTCCCTGGGGTGAATCCAGCCGGACCGTATTCGATGAGCGAAGCACCTGAGATGCTCGTCCAAGAGATCACCGCACTGTCGCATTCGACCGCTCCGGTGAACAGCCCGCTGGGCTGAGGACAGGTCGCTACATTGGTGATGGACACCACCTGAACCAGGGTGTCTGAGATCCCACAAGTAGAATCTGTCACGACCAGTGTCACATTGTAACTACCGTTGGACAGGAAGGTGTGGGTCGGCATAGAACCTGTTCCGTTGTTTCCGTCGCCGAAGTCCCAGCTCCAGGAGTTGGTTCCCGAAGAAGAGGATCCATCAAAGCTCACTGTGCCCAGATTCACGGAAAAGTTGAAGGCCGCTACGGGGCCAGCGTTCGTAGTGAGCGTGCCGATGGCGGCAAAACTCGTATCTGTACCGCCGTTGCAGACATCGTACACATAGTAGTCGTAAGCCGTATTCAGATTCAGACCAGAAACCACCAATGGACTGACCGCATTGTTGACCAATATGCCAGTGCCCGGAGCGAATCCAGCAGGACCGTACTCACAGAAGCTCGAACCCGAACCGCTCACCCAATTCATAACTGCATTGGTGCAATAGGTGCTGTCGGAAACCAGTTGCGGCGTTGGACAATTTGGATTGCCATTGGTCACCACGCTGATCTCATCGATGGCCATATCGCTCGTGAAACTGCTTCCCCGCTGGCCCAGGAATTTAATCGAAACCGTTCCGGTATAGCCCGTCAATGGCACGACCCGAAGCAGGAAGCTGTCGGATCCCGCTGTCTGCTGCTGACCTGCGAGGGTATCAAGCGTGGTCCATCCACTTCCGTCGTTGATCTGAACATACAGATTGCCCATGGCAGCACCGAACATGTGGTAGTAGAACTCAAGGTCGGTGTTGCCTCCACCGAGATCCACTGGGGTCATCTTGGCTGCAGCCGTGTCACCAAGGCCTCCGCCTGAAGTTTCCAGGTAGAGATACATTCCGCCCGCAACTCCCGGAGTGGTCGCGTCATAGAATGGCCCCGTGTTCAATGAGTTCTCATTTGCTCCAGATGCATCTTCGGTCTCCCAACGCGGTACATTCGCTCCACCGATCTCCCAGCAATTTGAAAGTGGTGTGAGTGGTATGGA
>CATILC010000207.1 GCA_949516455.1 Flavobacteriia bacterium
GATCAGGTGCAGCTGAATTTCATCAATGCGGGAACCTGGTCGGATGAATGTGGCATCATCTTTTCCGATCCGGCTGGTGCCATTGTGTATCAATTGATCCCTGGAAACGCAGTCCCAACCAGCACCCTGTATACAGACAGCGCTGATTGTGGCCCCGGCCCTCAGTGTGCAGATCCAACCGGCCTGAGCATACAGAACATCGGCTTGAATTCGGCAGATGTGGCCTTCAATTCCAATTCCGGTATTTCCAGGATCGAGTTCGGCCCTGCAGGATTCACTCCGGGAACAGGAACGCTCATCGCTCTGGTGACCACATCGCCCTTTACGATCACGGGCCTGACACCCGGCACCAATTACGATGTGTATGTTCAGGACAGCTGCGGAATCGCCGTTACTTCCAATTGGGTAGGCCCTGTGTCCTTCACAGCCACACCATGTCCGCCCGTTACGGCCAATTTCACCATCACGACTTCCGGCACATCGATCAGCGTGGATGGAACGTCCTCGACAGGCTCGTTCTTCAGTTGGGACTTTGGTGGTCAGGGGGCTTCTTTCGACTCCATCGCCTCCTTCTCATTTGCCAGCGAGGGAACCTACACGATCACCCTGGTCAACAGCAGCGGTTGCGGAACATCGGATATCCTTTCGATCACAGTCGATCTGTGCGATACGCTGACAGCAGCCTTTACCAGCAGCACGACCTATCTGGATGCGCAGTTCAATTCCGTGGGTTCGTCGGGCACCCCGACCTCCATCCAGTGGGACTTTGGAGACGGAACGACGGGAAGTGGGGTAGTGGCCAATCACACCTACACCATGGAAGGATTGTACGATGTGTGGCTTATTCTGACCAATGCCTGTGGGCAGGTCGATAGTGTGATGCAGCAGATCCGTGTATGCGATGTGGTCAGTGGGAACATTGCCTACACCTTTAGCGGCACCACTTTCAACTTCGATGCATCGGGATCCTCTCCCAATGCGGTCACATTCCGCTGGTACTTCGGAGACGGGGCAACGGATACATTGGCCAGTCCGAGCCATACCTATACCGGTTCGGGCAACTACACGGTCAGTTTGGTCGTTTTCAATGCCTGCGGAGACAGCGATTCTGTGCTCACGCAAATACAGGTATGTCCCAAACCCACGGCCTCCTGGACCTTTACGGTGATCCAGTCCTCGCCCTTGGGTATGCAGGTGCAGTTCGATGCGTCCTCATCAGTAGGGGCAGTCAGTTATTTCTGGGATTTTGGGGATGGCAACACCAACAGCACTTCCGGATTTCCCATCCATACCTACGCCACTCCTGGCTTCTTCTATGTGGTCACCCTGATCACCTACAACAGCTGCGGAGATTCGGATACTTTGTTTGCTCCGCTCAGTGCAGTTGGCACCGGCGAATGGACGGATCCTGTATCGCTTGAGGTCTTCCCGAATCCAACTCGTTCATCCGTCTTCATTTCGTGGCAAGATCTTCCAAACGACGATGCGGTGGTCATCGAATTGCTCGATGTCTCGGGCAAACTCGTACGGTCCATCCAGGCCGATATCGTGCAGGGAGGCATGGAGGCAGAAATGAAACTGGAGGATCTGCCGTCGGCGGTCTATCAAATCCGTTTGCGACAGGGCAATCGGGAGGCGGTTCGCAGACTGATCAAGGACTGACATTGCTCTTTTTTGGATCCTGAGCGGCGAGGAGAATTTTCCCTTCCGCTCAGAGGTCCAATCCGTATTTTTAGGCCATGTCTTTGTACCACCGGATCGTTGCCCCCATTCTCTTTCAGCAGGACGCTGAAAAAGTACACCACAGGGTTGCGGGTCTCATGGAGCGGGCTGAGGGAAATGCACCACTTCGAAGGCTCATCCGGTCGGTATACGGGCCCACCGAATATGCGGGACTCAGCCAGACCATTTGGGGACGAAAATTCGATCATCCGGTCGGTTTGGCCGCTGGCTTCGATAAAGATGCCAAGGCGTACAAGACGCTTTCCTGCATGGGCTTCAGTTTTGTAGAGATCGGAACGGTCACGCCCAGGGCACAGGCGGGCAATCCAAAGCCCCGTCTTTTCCGGCTGAAAGAGGACAAGGCCCTGATCAACCGCATGGGCTTCAACAACGAAGGGGTAGAGGCGGCAGCCCAGCGACTGCGCAGTCGAGGAGATCATTTGGTGGGAGGGAACATCGGCAAGAACAAGCTCACGCCGAACGATCAGGCGATCGATGATTATCTGGCCGGTTTCGACCAGCTGTTCGATCACGTGGATTATTTCACCGTGAACGTCAGTTCGCCCAACACACCTGGATTGCGTGAACTGCAGGGTAGAGAACCTTTGACGCGATTGCTGGAATCCCTGCAAGAGCGGAACCGTTCCCGAACCCGACCCAAACCCGTTCTGCTCAAGATCGCACCGGATCTCGAAGAGGAAGCATTGCTGGAGATCGTCGAGGTCATTCGCGATGCCGAATTGGACGGAGTGGTGGCCACCAATACGACCACAGGCCGTTCTGGACTTTCGACATCTTCAGAACAGATCCAACAGATCGGAGCAGGTGGTCTCAGTGGTGACCCTGTGCGCAATCGGTCCACTGAAGTGGTGGGTTTTCTCCGCAGGCAGCTCGGGCAGGAGGCGATCATCATAGGTGTGGGTGGCGTGCGCAACGGACGCGATGCGATCGAAAAGATCGTTGCCGGAGCGAATTTGGTGCAGGTGTACACGGGCTTTGTATACGAAGGACCCGCAATGGTGAGAAGAATGCTCAGTGAAATGGATCACGGATTGAAAAGCGGACACTGGACATGGCCACACAGACGGATATGAGCAAGATCACATTGGTGGAATGCCCGAGGGACGCCATGCAAGGGCTTCAGTCCTTCATTCCGACCGAGCAAAAGGTACGCTACCTGAACAGCCTCCTGGAGGTGGGTTTCGATATTGTCGATTTCGGAAGTTTTGTATCGCCCAAGGCGGTGCCGCAGATGCGGGACACGGAGGAGGTCCTCAGTCAAGTGGACTGGGCCAGAACACAGACTGAACTTTTGGCCATCGTCGCCGGACGGAGGGGCATCGAGCAAGCCTGTGGCCTGGAGGGGGTGGTTCACATTGGATTTCCCTTCAGCATATCCGAAACCTTTCAGCAGAACAACACGCGCAAGAGCCGTGAGGAGTCGATGCAGACCGTACGCGAATTGCTCGATCTGTCAGTGAAGCACGAAAAGAAGGAGGTAGTGTATCTGTCCATGGGCTTTGGCAATCCCTATGGAGATGACTGGAGTTTGGCACTGGTCGAGGATTGGTGCGGACGCCTTATCGACGCAGGTGTTTCCGTCATTTCGCTGGCAGATACGGTAGGGCACGCTGCACCAGAGCGCATTGAAACGGTTTTTTCAAGCGTTTCTTCTGCCTTTCAAAACACCGAATTCGGAATCCATTTGCACACGCGATACGACAATTGGCGGGAAAAGATGGAAGCGGCATGGGCTGCAGGCTGCAGGCGATACGATGGAGCCATAAAAGGCTTTGGCGGCTGTCCATTTGCCAAGGATGAGCTGGTGGGAAATTTGCCCACAGAAAAGATCCTGAGTTTTTGCACAGAACAAGAAATCAGTCATCCTGTGGACATCCACAGATTTCAGTCGGTATACAATATGGTGTCTGAAATTTTCCCCAGGCACTAAGCGTACGATCGAGTCGTTGAAACTCCGTTCAGGAACATTTACTTTTGCGCCGATGATAGGGCTATTCAGGTTCCGTTTTGTGCAGTTGCTTCCACTGGTCTTCTTGCTGTTTTCCTGCAGTGAATACCAGAAAGTATTGAAGAGCAGTGATCTCGATTACAAACTCGAGAAGGCCATTGAGTACTATGAGGAGGAAAAATTCAATAAGTCATATCCCTTGCTGGAAGAATTGCTCACCCAGTTCAGGGGCTCCCGAAAAGCAGAGACCGTCTATTACTACTATGCCAAGACCCTATTTGGGATGCGCGATCACATTCTGGCGGCTTATCATTTCAAGAACTTCTACCAGACCTTCCCCAACAGCCCGCATGAGGACGAGTGCGCCTTCATGTCCGCCTACTGTCACTATCTGGAATCACCCAGTTACAGTTTGGATCAGAGCTATACGTACAAGGCGATCAATGAGCTTCAGCTCTACGTGAATACGCACGCAAAAAGTCCACGAGTGCCGGAGTGCAATATGATCATGGATGAGCTCCGCGGGAAACTGGAACGCAAGTCCTATGAGCGTGCACGTCAGTACTATCGCATGGAACTATATCAGGCGGCTGTGGTGGGCTTCAATATTTCATTGAACAAATTCCCGGATTCGCAGTTCCGCGAAGAAATGCTCCAACTGCGTCTGGAAAGTCAATTCCTATTGGCCGAATCGAGTATTGAGAAAAAGAGAATGCAGCGCTACAGGGAAACGCTGACAGCCTACAACGAATTGATGCAGTACTATCCGGAAACCGATTACAAAGACGAAGCTGAGGAGATCAGAGCTCGGACTCAGCAGAAGATACAAGAGCTCAAATCACTCAACAGTTGATCATGGAATACAAGAAGACAGGAGCCTCAAAGGACACGGAAACGCGCAATGTGCACGAGATCTCTAATGCCACGGGCAATATCTATGAGGCTCTGGCCATCGTGAGCAAGCGCGCCGTGCAGATCGGTGAAGACATCAAGCAGGAGCTGCACGAGAAACTCGAAGAATTCGAAATACACACCGACAGCTTGGAGGAGATCTTTGAGAACAAGGAGCAGATCGAGTTGTCCCGTTTGTACGAAGCGCTCCCAAAGCCTTCAGCCATTGCTCTTCAGGAATGGCTCGAGGGGAAGGTCCATTACCGCAAGCCCGAAGGCGACGAGGAAAAGGCGAGCAATCTCTGAGACCATGCTTCGCGGGCGCAAGATCCTTTTGGGGATAAGTGGCGGTATTGCCGCCTACAAGACGCCCTTGCTGGTTCGTTTACTGGTCAAGGCTGGGGCGGAGGTCCAAGTTGTGATGACGGAAAGTGCCCGGGAATTCGTGTCCGATCTGGTGTTGGGCACCTTGTCGGGCCGTCCGGCACTTTCGGCCTACATCGAAAATGAAGAGGAGGATGCTCCGACCTGGAACAACCATGTCGAACTCGGACTCTGGCCAGACCTTATGCTTTTTGCGCCGCTCACGGCAGCTACCCTGGCCAAAATGGTTCAGGGGCAATCCGACAATCTGCTGATGGCTGTTTTTCTTTCGGCCCGCTGTCCGATCATGCTCTCGCCGGCCATGGATCTGGACATGTATCAGCACCCGAGTACGCTCCGTAATATGGAGCGCGCAAAAGAAGATGGTTGCATCGTCATTCCGGCAGAGGAAGGAGAACTGGCCTCTGGTTTGTCCGGTCAGGGCAGGATGCCTGAACCGGAACAGCTTTTTGAACACATTCGCGCGTTTTTCTCTCAAGGAAGTTGGAGCGGAAAGCGGGTTCTGATCAATGCAGGCCCGACTTACGAGGCCATCGACCCGGTCCGTTTCATCGGTAACCACAGCTCGGGAAAAATGGGATTGGAATTGGCGAGAGCAGCCGTTCAACGAGGAGCGGAGGTCGATCTGGTCATGGGACCATCTGCACTGGAGATCGGTCCGGATGAGGGGTTTCGCTGCCACCGTGTGGTCTCGGCAGAGGAAATGCAGAACCGATGCAAAGAGTTCTATTCAGATGTGGATGTGGCCCTCTTGTCTGCCGCTGTGAGCGATTATCGACCCGTAGAGGTGGCTGAATCGAAAATAAAGAAGACCTCAGCGCAAAAGGAATTGCTCTTGGAGCCTACGCCCGACATTCTTCAGCAGTGCGGGAATGAAAAGAAGCATCAGATACTGGTGGGTTTTGCCTTGGAGACCGATGATGCGGAGGCCTATGGACGATCGAAACTCGAGCGCAAGAATTTGGACATGGTCGTTGTCAATCAGCCCAGCGCACAAACGGGCTTTGGAACAGATACCAACCAGGCGGTATTGCTCACCTCCAGCGGAGACCGAGTGCAAACGGAGCTGATGAGCAAGTCCGATCTTTCATGCCTGATCCTCGATCAGGTGGAAAAGCTCTGGAAACATGATTAAGAAGTGGATCGCTTATATATTGTTTCTCCCCCTCGGTGCAGTGGCCCAGGAAATGCAAGCGGAGGTTCAGGTCATTAGTTCCAATGTGCAGAATACCAACAAGCAAGTCTTCAAGACCATGGAGACAGCCATGCGCGAATTCATCAACAACAACAGCTGGACCCAGGAGCGATTTGAACAGGAGGAAAAACTCAAGTGCACCTTCGTGTTCAATATCATCGAACAGGTAACGGTGGGCTCTTTTCGCGCCACCCTGCAGGTTCAGTATTCACGGCCGGTCTACAACAGCGACTACCGGAGTCCGCTGGTGAATATTTTGGACAATGATGTGAATTTCCAATACCTGGAAAACGACCGCCTTGAGTTCATCGCCAATACCCACACCTCCAATCTGACCTCCATCATCGCCTACTACGTCTACATCATTCTGGGTATGGACCACGACAGCTTTGAAAAGAACAGCGGCCAACCGTATTACGTTAACGCACAGAATATTGTCAACAACGCGCAGAACGATCCGCAGGGCGTGGGCTGGCGCAATTACGACGGAAACACCAACCGCTATTGGCTGGTGGACAACCTCTTGAATCCGGCCTTCAGCGGGATCACCAATTGCTACTACGAGTACCACAGGAACGGTTTGGACCAAATGCATGAGGTGTCTCAGCAAGAGTCGGCGAAGAGCAATATGGCCAGGAGCATTGTGGCTCTGCAGGCGGTACATCAAAAACGCCCCAACAGCTATTTGATGAACAGTTTTTTCGATGCCAAGGTCAATGAGATCGTTCAGATCTTCAAGGACGGCCCCAATGTGGATACCGATCTGATGCTCAAGACTCTGAAGAGGATCGATGCCAACAACAGTACGCAGTACGATCAGATAGCCAACAGACAACGCTGATGCTCAGCCGGCTCTATGTGCGGAACTATGCGCTCATCGAAGAGCAGGAGCTGCTGTTTGCGCCTGGATTCACGGTGCTCACGGGTGAGACCGGTGCTGGAAAATCCATTCTGCTGAACGCCTTTCAGTTGGTACTGGGCCAACGGGCAGATCCGGAGGCCCTGCGAAACAAGCAGGAAAAGTGCGTGGTAGAGGCAGAATTCCGTCTGGGAAAGCGATTTGCAGCTCTATTTGAGGCGCTGGACATGGATTTTGAAGAGCACTGCCTGATCCGAAGGGAGATCCATCCGGCCGGCCGCTCCAGAGCCTTCGTGAATGATTCGCCCGTTCTTTTGGACCGCCTTAAAGCCTTGAGTGCCCATCTTGTGGAGATCCACTCCCAGCACGATCAGTTGCTGATCCATGAACACGGATTTCAGATGGATCTTTTGGACCTGCTTCTCACCGATCGAAAGGTGCTCGAAGATTTTCGGTCAGCTTGGATACAACATGGGAATTCGAAAGCGACGCTGCGGGCATTCGAACAGGAAATGGGTACAGAGGCGGCAGATCCAGATTACTTGAAATTTCTTTTGGAAGAACTCGATACGCACGGACCCAGGCCAGGCGAATTGGCCAAATTGGAATCCCGCTCGGATCTTCTGAGTAATGCCGAGCAGATCTTGTCTGTGACCGCTCAGCTGATCCGGCAGCTGGATCAGGACGATAGCGGACCCCTGGGTCAGCTTGGGCACATGGAAGCGGAGATGAACCGCCTTTCCTCAAGGTGGCCGGATGCGGAGCCGCTCAGAAGCAAACTTTCCCTGATCGCTGAGGAACTTTCTGATTGGCGTCGGGAACTGGAAAATGCGCTGACCCCGGTAGAGAACGACCCTCAGGTGCTGAAAGAAGTTGATGGACGGTTGAATGCGTACCAAGGCTTGTTTCACAAGCACAAGCTTCAAACCGAGGACCAACTCATAGAACTTCAGAGTGAACTGAGGCGTCGCATCGATTTTATGGAATCTGGAGCGGAAAGGCTCGATGAGCTGAGGCAAGCGCTCGTGCAGAGCGAAAAGAATTTGGAAGAAAAAGCGGATGCACTCCACGCAGAGCGCCTGAAGCTTGGTAAGCACATGGAGGCTGAGATCCGCGGATCACTTGAGCAGCTCGAAATGCCTCGCGCCCGTTTGAATGCAGTGATCGAACGAAAGGAAGGGATCACTGAGCGCGGAGCTGATCGACTGGTCTGGATGTTTTCGGCCAATCCCGGCTCGGATGCCAAGGAGTTGAAAAAGGTGGGCTCCGGCGGAGAACTCTCGCGCGTGATGTTGGCCCTGAAGTCCATGATCGCCCGCCATCAGGAGCTGCCCACCGTCCTTTTCGATGAGATCGACAGCGGGATCAGCGGGAAGGCTGCAGCCCGGATGGCAGAAGCCCTTCGTGATCTGGGGGGAAACATGCAACTGCTGGCCATTACCCATTTGCCACAGGTGGCCGCTTCAGGTCAACAGCATTGGCGGGTGCGCAAGGATCAGGAGAACGACCGGACGCGGACCAGTGTTCAGCCGCTTTCGGACGATGAGCGCATCGAAGAGATCGCGCGCCTGATGAGTTCGGAAGGGATCACAGAGGCTGCCCGTGCGCAGGCACGCGAACTGTTGGCGGTGAATGAAAGTGTTTAATTAGATTCGAAAATTCTAAATACGAACCCAAAATGAGCGGATTACTGAACGGAAAGAAAGGCGTGATCTTCGGGGCACTGGACCCCAATTCCATCGCCTGGAAAGTGGCTGAAAAGGTACACGAGCAGGGCGGAAGCTTCGTGCTGACCAACGCCCCTATTGCCATGCGCATGGGTGCGCTGAACGAGCTGGCAGAGAAAACATCTTCCGTGATCATTCCAGCAGATGCCACCAGTGAAGATGATCTCGATGCGCTGTTCACCAAGTCCATGGACGAACTCGGAGGAGGACTGGATTTCGTATTGCACTCCATTGGGATGAGCGTGAATGTCCGCAAGGGAAAACCCTACACAGAACTGAACTACGACTGGCTGACCAAGGGCTGGGACGTATCTGCGGCCTCCTTCCACAAGGTGCTTCAGACGGCCTGGAAGCACGATGCCCTGAACGAATGGGGCAGTGTGCTCGCCTTGAGTTATGTGGCGGCACAGAGGAGTTTTCCGGACTATTCGGACATGGCGGACAACAAGGCCTATCTGGAGAGCATCGCCCGAAGCTTCGGCTACCACTACGGGAAGCGAAAGAATGTGCGCATCAACACCATCAGCCAAAGTCCAACCCGGACCACAGCGGGAAGCGGTGTCAAGGGCTTTGATGGCTTCATCGATTATGCCGAACGCATGAGTCCACTGGGCAACGCCACGGCCGATGACTGCGCGGATTACTGTGTCAGTCTGTTCAGCGATCTCACCCGCAAGGTGACCATGCAGAATCTCTTCCACGACGGTGGGTTCAGTTCAATGGGCATCAGCGATGCGGTCATGGACATGATCGAGGACGCCTCCTCCTGAAAATATGAAGTGCTGCGGTAAACGCTTGCCAATTGTCATTGGAGTGGCCTTTGGGGTCTGATTATCCGGAGGTTGACCGATTATGAACATTGGGTCTGTGAATAGAATGCGGAGGCTTTTTCAATGCCCGGTCGAATGAGGAATTAACTTCGATAGAGTCCAGAAAGATCAAATCCTTCAACCCGACCGACCCATGCCAAGAGCTAAAGCTGCCTCCGGCAGTAAGCCCAATGTGAAGAGCAAGCCAAAGAGCACGACCAAGCGTTCGGCAGCCACAGGAAAAACAGCATCTGCCCGGTCCGGAAAGGGGAAGGAAGTCGCGAAAAAGATCTTCGTTCTCGACACTTCGGTCATTCTCTTCGATCACAATTCGATCCAGCATTTTCAAGAGCACGATGTGGCCATTCCCATCACCGTTCTTGAAGAACTGGATGAATTCAAGAAGGGCAATGACACCAAAAATTACGAGGCCCGCGAATTCATCCGCTTCATCGATAAAAAGGCGGAGGGCAAGAGCCTTCAGGACTGGATCTCACTGAATGGAGGTTCCAAAGGAAAGTTTCGCGTGGTCATGAACTCCGAAGGCGTCCGTTTCGATGCGCAGGAAGTCTTTCGGATGCGCAAGAACGACCACAATATTTTGAACTCCACCATGGTCATGATGCGCGAGCATTCCGACCGGCAGGTCATTCTGGTCACCAAGGACATCAATCTGAGGCTCAAGGCAAAATCTCTGGGCATCGTCGCCGAGGACTACAAGACGGGAAAGATCAAGGATGTGAACGATCTGTTCAACGGGAAAAGCACGCTGGAGAACTTCCCCGATGACTTGATCGATTCCATCTACCAAGACTTTTTCATCGAACTGGAGCGCGTAGAAGAAGCCTATCCCTCTTTTACTCCGGTCAACAACCACTTCTATATTCTGAAGGGGGCCAAAAATTCTGCACTGTCCTTCTACAATCCCATACTCAAGCGATTGGAGCAGGTGGAAAAGCGCAGTTTTTACGGGATCAAACCAAAAAATGCCGAACAGACCTTCGCTCTGCATGCCCTGATGAACCCGGATATTCGTTTGATCAGCCTTCAGGGCGTGGCAGGAACCGGAAAGACCCTTCTTGCTCTGGCCGGCAGTTTGGAGCAGCGCCGCTCTTTCAAACAGATCTACCTGGCCCGGCCGATCGTTCCGCTGAGCAATAAGGACATCGGATATCTTCCAGGCGATATGAAGGCCAAAGTGAATCCTTACATGCAACCACTTTGGGACAACCTGAAATTCATCAAGAACCAATTCAGGGAACAGGACAAGCAGTTCAAACAGATCGATGAAATGGTCAAACAGGAAAAGATCCTGGTCACGCCTCTGGCGTACATACGGGGTCGCAGTTTGAGCAATGTGATCTTCATCGTGGACGAGGCGCAAAACCTCACCCCGCACGAGGTCAAGACGATCATCACACGCGCAGGGGAAAATGCCAAGTTCATTTTCACCGGCGATGTCCGGCAGATCGACACGCCTTATCTCGATGAGCAGTCCAATGGTCTGAGCTATCTCATCGACAAGCTCAAAGGGCACAAACTCTTTGCCCATATTTCCCTTGAAAAAGGCGAGCGAAGCGAATTGGCCAATCTTGCGAACGATATGTTGTGAGCGGGGTTCTCTCAAAAACAACAACACATGAACTACCGATCACTTGCTTTTTTGGCCTGCTCATCTTTGCTCTTCTCCTGCGGAAATGAGTCGCCTCCTGCTGCTGAAAGCAGCACTGAAACAGTTATTGAGGCAGAGGAAAATACACCCGTCCCCAGTTCGGAGTCCGAGGAGATCAATGGATCTGAAGATGCCGCTCCTGGCGACACGCTCTTTGTAGAGATCGAGGCCAACGACCAAATGAAGTACTCCACCGACCGCATCGATGCATACATCGGACAGGTGGTATCGTTGACTTTGAAAAATGTGGGTGAGATGCCCAAAGAGGCCATGGGCCACAACTGGACGCTGCTGCGCAAAGGAGCGGATTTCCAGGACTACGCGTCCAAAGCCATGCTGGCCAAAGAAGATGACTTTTTGCCTGCGGATCTGATGGGCGAAGTGGTGGCACATACAGCGCTTCTTGGTCCAGGTGAATCAGAGACCATCACCTTCGAGGTGCCTGAAGAGGCCGGACCGTATAAGTTCCTGTGCACTTTTCCCGGGCATTTTGGAACCATGCAGGGGCTGTTCTTCGTCCGTCAATAAGGTGCTGATATCCCTTTATTAAAGCCGTCGAAAGACGGCTTTTTTTGTTGTGGACGGTCGACCGAGAGAATGGTTACTTTTAGTTTTTATCGCTCATGAAAAGAAGAAACTTTCTCAAGGTCTCTGGGCTGGCATCTGCCGGTCTGGCCGTCTCGGCTGAGGCCAGACCCCTCGAAAAGAGTAGGCTGATCAGCGGAGCCACTTGTGTGCTCTCCACCTGGCGGCACGGAATGGATGCCAACAAGGCGGCCTGGACCATATTGGATCGAGCGGGATCCGCCCTGGATGCTGTGGAATCGGGGGTCCGCGTCACCGAGTCCGATCCGGAGAGCCAGAGTGTGGGATTGGGCGGTCTGCCTGACCGGGAGGGTAAGGTCACACTGGATGCCTGTATCATGGACCACGAGAGCAATTGCGGAGCCGTGGCTTTCCTTCAAAACATCGAGAATCCCATTTCGGTCGCTCGCCGGGTCATGGAAAATACACCGCACGTATTTCTCGCAGGTGAAGGGGCGTATCGCTTTGCACGGGAAGAGGGTTTTCCGCACACGGAACTATTGACAGAGAAATCCAGGCAAGCCTGGGAAAAGTGGAAAGCGGATGAACAATCGAAAAAACCGTCCATCAATCAGGAGAACCACGACACCATTGGCATGTTGGCGCTGGATGCCAAAGGGAATCTGTCCGGTGCCTGCACCACGAGTGGCTGGGCCTATAAGCTGCATGGTCGGGTGGGCGATTCGCCGATCATCGGGGCCGGACTCTTTGTGGACAATGAGGTAGGTGCAGCCTGTGCCACGGGAATGGGGGAGGCGGTCATTCGAATTGCCGGAAGCGCCACGGTCGTCGAGTTGATGCGCCATGGATACAGTCCGCAGCAGGCCTGCAAGGAGGCGGTCGAACGGATCAAGGCCAAACACAAAGACCTCGATGGCCTTCAAGTGGGTTTTCTCGCGCTGAACAAGTCCGGCGAGGTGGGTGCACACAGCGTATACGCCGGCTTTGATTACGCCTACAGAGATGCGCAGTCCGAGGAAATGAGGAAGGCCAGCTTTGATCTCAACTGGTAATCCATTGCGCTTTATTGGCCTTTTGCTTTGGGGCCTGAGCTCCGTTTCTGTTTTGCAGGCGCAACACGGTGCGCCTGTTGGCCTGATCCCACAACCCTTTCACACTTCGGTTTTGGAAGATTCTGTGCGATGGTCCGACTATTCGCAGGTACTATGTACACGATCCGACTGGACCATGGCGACCGATCGTCTGCGCACTCTTTTTTCAGGGCATACAGGTGATCATTCCCCTGGAAAGGTCATCTGGTGTGCTTTCGATCCAGCATTGGATCGGCAGGGAAGCTATCAGCTCCATTTGGCTTCGGATTCCATCTGCCTTAAAGCGGGTGCCATCCAAGGGCTCTTCAATGGGATCAGCAGTCTCCGACAGTTGAAGGCGTTGTACCCTGAGAAGACACCGGCACTGGATATCAGGGACCATCCACGCTTTGCCCACCGGGGGATGCTTCTGGACTGTTGCCGTCATTTTTTTTCGGTGGATGTGGTCAAGAAATACATCGACTTACTTTCTCTCTTCAAGATGAACGTGCTGCACTGGCATCTGACAGAGGATCAGGGCTGGCGTATAGAGATCGAAAGCTACCCACGCCTGAATGAGCAGGGCGCTTATCGGACGGAAACCGATGGGTCGGTCTACGGCGGTTATTATACCAAGGCCGAAATACGCGATGTGGTGCTTTATGCATCGGAAAGAGGAGTGGAGGTCATTCCGGAGATCGAGCTCCCCGGACATTCTCAGGCCGCCATCTCGGCCTATCCCGAGCTGTCCTGTCGCGGAATGCCGGTGGAAGTGGCCAATGACTGGGGCGTATTCAAGGAGATCTATTGTGCGGGCAACGACAGCGTCTTCCTCTTTCTTGAAAATGTGCTCTTGGAGGTCATGGAGCTTTTTCCTTCCACTTTAATACACATTGGCGGAGACGAAGCGCCAAAGACCCGATGGGAAGCATGCACCAAATGCCAGAGGCGGATCGTGTCCGAAGGACTGGCCGATGAACATGAGCTTCAATCCTACTTCATTCGGCGGATCGAACGCTTCTTGAGGGAGCACGGCCGACAGCTCATTGGCTGGGATGAGATCCTTGAAGGAGGATTGGCCGAAGGGGCCATTGTACAGTCTTGGCGGGGTATGGAAGGAGGAGTGGAGGCCGTCCGTTCCGGGCATCGGGCCATCATGTCGCCCACCTCGCACGCGTATTTCGATTACGACCTGCGTTCCATAGACCTGGAAAAAGTCTATTCTTTTGAACCTGTTCCAGAAGGTCTTTCGCAGCAGGAAGAGCAACTGATCATCGGAGGCGAATGCAATATGTGGACGGAGCATGTACCCGATGAAAAGGCTCTGGATGCCAAGGTTTTTCCGCGTCTGTTGGCCATGAGTGAACGTTTGTGGTCGCCAACAGACAAGCGCGAGTGGACGGAATTCAAAAGCCGGGTTCAGCGAATGTATCCGGTACTCGAACAGCATCAGGTCGGCTTTGGCGCAGAATCGGTTCCCATGAGCTATCAGGTGCAGCTCGGTCTTCAGGAGTCGCTCATCGCACTGGAGGCTTATGACGCAAAAACCAATCTCCATTGGCGCTACACAAAGCACACTGATCCAGAGGTAAGTACAGCAGCAGCGCCATTTCGACCCTACAGCGAGCCGATCGAAGTGGAGGACGGTACCTTGAGCGTTCAAGCCACTCGGGAAGGAAGGGATTTTGGCCCTGTTCAGAATATCGATACACGGTCCCATTTGGCCGTGGGTGCAGAGGTGACCTACAGCAAGACCTTTAGCAACTGGTATACAGCGGGCGGACCGGATGGGCTGGTCAATTCTGTTTTGGGCAGTACGGATTTCCGTGATGGTTGCTGGCAGGGCTTTTGGGGCATCGACCCAGAGATCACTCTGGACCTCAGACGTCC
>CATILC010000208.1 GCA_949516455.1 Flavobacteriia bacterium
CCGTCGGCAGCGGTAATGTAGTTGAACAGTGCCTGTTGGTAGGTAGCTCCCACCAAAGTACGGTTCAGATCACCGATGGGATATTGGTCACCTCCCTTCGCTGTGAAGTCTGCCACTGCGAGATTGACATTGGGAGCGCCTTGAATTACCTGACCGTTTTGGACGATATAAGTACCGTTGTCCAATTGGATTTCGATAATGCGGCTTCCTGCTTGTACAATGTTGCCATTGACGTCATAGCTCAGTGCAGTTGCAGCAGAGTCCATGACGATGGAGAACCCTGCGATTTGAGCAAAGCGACCGGTTCCGCCACCTGAAGGACCATTTCCTGTGATGCGAGAAACGGAATTCTCCATCATCTCCTTGAATCGGTCGGGTGTGATGTCTTCAACGATGGTAACGAAGTTGCTGAAAGGCAACATGTCGAAGGTGTTGAGTTCCGAGATCGGCCCAGCAGCGATCAGATTGTTATTGCGAATTCCGCCTCCGTTTTGGATGCCAATGTCGGCATTGGGTGCTCCAAAGCTCGCTGCATTTTTATTGGCTTGCCAGAGCATGGCATCAGCGATCATGTTTCCTTCATTGGTTTCCATTCCACGTACAGAATTTCGGCGTCCATCGAGTTCGACCTCTGATGTGGCAATGATGTTGCTGGCCAGATCGGCCACGTATGCTGAGACACTGTCCACAACGTTGGATTGAAGCAATGAATCGGAGGCTACCCCACCGCTGACATTGGTACTGCCCACCCTGTAGAGTCCAGAGCCTGCATCAATGCTGCTTACTTCACCAGATGAATTGAAGGTTAGATTGAGTTGCCCCACATATTTGTACTCTCCTGGAGTCGTGACCATGTAGACGGTTCTGCCCGAAGCATCTGTTTTTGTCATAGGATAAGTGCCATAAATTGGGCCATCACCGGGTACGAGCGCTGTAGTGGTATCACCCAAGAGTTCACTTCCACCACCTGCGATGACCACATCGACACCGGTGAGTTGCGCAATGAGGGCAGTGTCTTCGTCGATTCCCTGTAGGTGGGAGATGAGAATGATCTTATCAACTCCCTGCCCCATGAGGTTGTCTATCTCATTCTGCACCGCAGAAGCCACATCGGTATCAATGGTGATCTGACCTGGGCTGGAGATGTTGTTCAGTTGGGAAGTGGTAGCACCAACAATTCCGATCTGCTCACCGCCCTTGTTCACAATGGTGCTTGAGGCAATATCGCCATTAGAGGCAAGCCCGGACAATGCAGGTTCTGTGCTCATGTCGAGATTGGCCGAGAGGTATGGCGTGGGGTTGATGCCGTTGACATCGTTGATGAAATCCGCCAATAGACCGGGACCAAAATCGAAGTCGTGGTTGCCCAAGCAGATTGCATCATAATCAATGGCCGCCAACGCTATGGCATCATAGAGTGGGCCACTGGCACGATTCAAACCAGCAGAAAATTCAGGGCCAGCCAAGAAGTTGTCTCCAGAGGAAAGGGTCAGGTGCGCTCTTCCATTGCTGGTCGCAGAACTTCTCATATTGTCAATGAGGGTCTTGAAGCGTGCCACACCTCCGAAGTCCTCAACTCCTGATCCAGCGTTGATCAACTGAGATTCCCCATCGTTATTGTGCATGATGCTCAATGGAGTGGAACCGACATTGGCGCCTACTTCATAAAGACTCACAGTTCCGCTTACTTCTGCTGACAACAAGAGCAGATCTTTTCCATTCGGGCTGGAAGCAGCAGGAATGAACTTCAGATCTTCCGGACCCAGATCTCCAACGCCTGGCGCATTTTCGGGCATGGACCAATTGCGGTTGTTGTAGAAGAATTCAAAGGTGACATTGGCTGTATCGCTTATGTTGAAGCACATGATGCCTCCATGACGCTCGAGTCCTACAAACGCATAGGTGTTGCCGCCCACGGTAGCCACCTCAATGGCTTCGGGCTCTGGCCCCTTGTCGTCTGATCGACTTTTGAAGCTGCTGTTGTCGTCATTGTTGGAGTTGAAATACGCCGGTTCGAGCTGTGCAACCATCTGTTCGATCATGTCACCACTGTCGTAAACGATCCTTCCTGTGGCGGGATCCACAATGGAGAACGATCGGCCACCATAAGAATAGATCTCCTCATAAAACCCATCACTGTCCGTATCTCCCATACTTGTGGTGATCTTCAAGCGACCCAGCAGCTCCTCGTCCTGAAGGGCAGATGCATTGGGGAATGCCACTGTATCCAGGGCGAGGTCCTCTACGCGATCTTCTTCTGAATATCCGTCATAATCGCGGGAATCTCCCTCATTTGCAGTTACGATATAAGACTTGCTGCCGTAAGAAACACTTTTAATGGCATCTGGTTGGTACATGCCGAACAAGTTGTCGAATGAACGAAAGTCGATCGCACTTGACCTATTTGAGGCGTCGAGTTGGTAGCTGCTCCAATCCTTGTAGCCCAAACCGCTTACTGAAGCAATACTGGGTGTACCTGTGAGGTCGATCTTCGCTACGCCATTGTTTTCTTGCAAAATGACATATGCTTCGGTTCCTGTGGCATTGAAGGCAACGTATTCAGGCTCCATATCTTGAGCGAAAGAGGCATTGGGACCGTACACGCGCAGTCCGGGAATGGTCTGGCCGTTGTAGGCTGAAAAGTCCAGCGTCGTAACATCAGATTGGGTAAGGTTTTGGGCGCCTGCACTCATATCGATCACAGATACACTACCCAATGGGTCGATGGTGTAATTGTCATCGGGTTCTCCCTCATTTGCCGTGAGCACATAGTTGCCATTTGGATCGAAAGCAACCATATCGGGAAGAGCGCCTACAGAGACACTACTTAAATATGTACCGGTGTTGTCGAAGAAAACCACAGAGCCGGGGTCGGTTCCTGATGAAATGGCTTCCACTGCAACAGCTATGACTCCATTGTATATGCTCAGGGACTGAACTCCGCCTCCATATGTGGAGAGGTCTATGCTTCCTGTTAAAGTAGGAGTATTGACGTTGGAGATGTCGATCATATCCACACGATTCAATGACCCATTTGTGGAGAAGACCTTTTGACTTATTGGGTCATAGGCCACTATTTCAGAGCCTGAGTCGTCAAATATTCCTGTTTCGTACGTGGATAGGTGCTGTATTCCTATCGTCTGTGCATCGGCTCCGAAAACGGAGAGTAAAAAGCACATTATCAGCGGTATGCAATTTTTGGTCATGAGTCCAATTTTTAGAGGTTTAATTGAACGCAAGCTAGATTCATGGAATTGCTGAACTGATTAATCGCACTTTTTCAAATAGTGATTTCTGAGTTACTTATTTGGGTCTCATGTTACAGGAAAGAAAACGCCGCCTCCAATTAATTGTCGGTTTTCGGCTAACATTTTTTTTGAATCTAATAGCTTTCATAGGGTCTGACAGATGGTTCGCCCTACAAGAACAGCTTTTTTAAAGTTGTCCAACAAATGATCTGGAATGATTTCAGTTGTTAAGAGGATATTAGGTGTATTGCTCCTTTTCCACTTCTAAGAAGTTCCGGTTCACCGCTTGTCAGGTCCACGATCGTGCTTGCTGAATTGTCCCCATAACCCGCATCCAATACAAGCTCGATCTGTTGTCCGTACTTCTCTGCGATCAGTTCGGGATCTGTAGTATACTCGATCACTTCATCGGGATCGTGCACGGAGCTGACAACCAGTGGCCCGTCAAGCTGCTCTGCCAAGGCCCTGGGAATACTGTGGTCAGGTATCCGTATGCCGATGGACTTTCTATTCGCCTCAAAGAGTTTGGGTATCGAGCGGCTGGCGGGGAGAATGAAGGTGAAGGGCCCTGGAAGGCATCGTTTGAGCGTCTTGAATGCCGTGGAGGGAATGGGGCGGGTAAATTGGGAAAGTCGGCTCAGGTCGTCAAAGACAATGGAAAATTCAGCTTCTTTTGGCTTCAATCCTTTGATCCTTGCCAACCGCCTCATGGCCTTCACACTCCGCAGGTCACAGGCAAAGGAGTAGACCGTATCCGTAGGGACTACGACGAGGCCATCCGCTTTGAGAACAGCAACAGCTCGTTCTATGATCTTAATCGAGGGGTTCTCCGGATATATCCGGATCTGCTCAGCCATTTCCCTTGCTGTGGTCGGCGAGAAACTTTTCAAGACCGATGTCCGTGAGTGGATGCTTCAACAGACCCGTGATGCTGCTCAGTGGGCCGGTCATGACATCTGCGCCTGCCTCAGCACATTCGATCACGTGCATGGTGTGGCGAACACTCGCCGCCAAGATCTTCGTTTCAAAAGCGTAATTGTCATAGATCAGGCGGATCTGTTCGATCAGGGCCATGCCTGCTGTGGAAATATCGTCCAAACGACCGATGAAAGGGGAGACGTAGGTAGCTCCCGCCTTGGCAGCCAACAAGGCCTGTCCGGCACTGAATACCAGGGTGCAATTCGTCGGTATGCCCTGATCGCTGAAATACCGCAGGGCCTTGACACCATCCTTGATCATGGGCACTTTCACAACGATCTGAGGGTGCAGGTCGGCCAGTGTTTCGCCCTCTTTTACGATGCCATCGAAATCAGTGGAGATGACCTCAGCACTCACCGGACCGTCGACTGCCTCGCAAATGTCCAAATAGTGTTGCCGAATACTTTCCGCACCCGTGATCCCTTCTTTGGCCATCAATGAGGGATTGGTGGTGACCCCGTCGAGAATTCCCAGCTGCTGAGCTTCTTTTATCTGATCGAGATTGGCTGTATCAATGAAAAATTCCATGCGTCCGTATTTTGCCCAAATGTACGCAGTGAAGACGCCTTCAGAGCACTCTGCTCAGCTTGAATTCGCGCTTGGCTTGTGAAGAAATGCAGACCTGCTTAGGCCACCAGGCCTTCGATCCATTTTTCGAGTTCGTTGCCCAGGTCCGACAGCGCTGTATCCAGCTGTTCAGACCAAACAAGCAGTTCGTCCGTCCAACCAGATCCATTCAACTCGAGTTGCTTTGTCTTGATCTCCTTGGACAGCTCGGGTGCGCCGAGCATGGCAATGACAGGGTATATGCTGTGCAGCAAATTGGCAAAGGCTGAAGGTTCTTTTGCTCGTGTGAGGCGGCCGAGATTCTCCCGTTCTGAGGGGAGGCTTTTCAGAAACTCATGGACCATCTCCTTTGCATAGTCCATGTCCCCTCCGAAATACAACTCGATGTGTTCTTTTTTCACTCTACTCACTCTAAATGGAAGCGGCAAAGGTATTCTTTCTGAAGATTCATTTATGTTCTTTCGAGAGAGCTGTATCTGTATCGCTGCTTTGAGCTGATCTGGAGTGAAAGGTTTGGTCAGGTGTTCATCCATACCTGCAGCAAGTGCTTTTCGCCTGTCGTCCAAAAGGGCGGATGCCGTCAAGGCGATGATGGGGACCCGGTGGTTCGGATTGGTCTTATCTGCCCGAATGATCCGGGTGGCTTCATATCCGTCCATTACAGGCATCTGCATGTCCATGAGAATCAGGTCAAACTTCTCCTTCTCACTCAGAACCACAGCTTCCTTACCGTTGTTGGCGAGTTCGGAATCGGAAGACCAGCGTTTGAGAATGCTCTGGATGTAGCGCTGGTTCATGAAGGTGTCCTCCACGATGAGAAATTTGAGTTGAGTAAGGTCTACTGCAACGCCTGAAGATCCCGCTTCTGTGCTCAGTTGGCCGCCGCCATCCCCATCCGCCATTTGAGCTTTGAGTTCAAAGCGGAATGTGCTGCCTTTTCCGGTCTCGCTTTCCACGTTTATGCTCCCCCCATGCAATTCAACCAGCTTTTTGCAAATGGGCAAACCCAGACCTGTACCCCCATAATTCTTATGGGTATCCCTACCTTCTGCTTGCTTGAATTTCTCGAAGATCTCGGGCAACTTCTTCTCAGGGATCCCAATTCCAGTGTCCTCGATCTTCGCCTGAAGCCAACATTCTCCATCCTCGCCAGTTTGCGCATCTAAGTACAAAGCGATCTTGCCGTTGTGTGTGAATTTGATGGCGTTTCCGATGAGGTTCAGGAGCACTTGGTTCAGTATGTTCCTGTCCAAGCGGAGTAATTGCGGAACCTTTTCACCAATGAAATATTCCAATTGATTGCTGTTCTCCTCTGCCTTTACTTTCATTGTCCGGCACATCATGACCACTGTTTGATGGATGTTCACCAAACTCGGTGCGAGTTCCATTTGCCCCGCTTCGATCTTGGACAGGTCGAGAATGTCACTGATCAGACCATGCAACACGTCAGCAGCATGCTTCACATCCTGTACGTAGGTCTCTTGTTCTGGATTCAAACGGGTATCGCTCAGCAAATTCGCCATGCCGATCACGGCATTGAGCGGTGTGCGGATCTCGTGACTCATTTGGGCCAAAAATTCCTTCTCGGCCTGCCTTGCTTCATCTGCCTCTTC
>CATILC010000209.1 GCA_949516455.1 Flavobacteriia bacterium
CGCTCATCAGGTGCAATTGGAAGCCGCCCATATTCAGGGCAAAGCCTCCTGAAATATTGTTCCAGATGCCGTTGATCATGTTGTATCCAGCCACAAAGTGAAAGGTCTTACCCAACTTGGCCTGATAGCTGAAACCCATATCGTGGTAGTTGTTCGAATTCCAGCTGCGCATATGGTAGGTGGCGGAAAGATGGTGGCGCTGATTGAAGCTGTGCGTCAGGGAAGCATATATCTCGCGTGGCAACTTTCGCTTGTAGGAAGCTCCCGTGCGTTCAACAAAACCAAAGGTGGAATCCAACTCTGAGGTCAGGTCATCGAAATTCAAGGCTTCGTTGCTCGGATCGTAGGCCACGCCCTGAAAGCTATAGGTTCCCTTGCTGGTTTGTTCCAAGACATCTTCCTTGTACTCGATGCTCCCCAAATTCAACACAGAAGCGGAAAGCTCCCAGCGATCGGTGATCGAATAGGTGAACCCAAAGTCAAAAGCGAGTCCAGTATTTTCAGGAAAGAGAACCGCACCCCAGTCGTCGATATTACCGTCGGTCAGGCTCTCCACCCCAGCTGTCCATATCAGAATATCCGTTTCGGCCAGCATCTCATCCCGGTTGCTGCTGACCCCCGCGGTCATGTCTTCGATATAGGCATTCTGGATGCCATAAAAATACTTGGCACGAACACCCAAACTCAGCTTCTCACGGAAGAGATTCTGCTGATAGCCGAAGTGAAAGAAGGTGGCATTGAGCACCTCGTAGTTCACCCCCGACAAGTTGATGTCCATTTCAGAAAAATCGTCCGTCCCCGGCCAGAGGAACTGCAAGAGGTCTGCAGGATATTCCATCTGTACAGAAGTATAGGTCCCCGCGCCCATGGAAATAAAGCCTGAGCCCACTCCAAAACCGATGTACATAAGATCCGGACGCATATTCAATGCGATCTGATCCACATCCGACATCGATGCCGCGATCTCTTGGATCGCCAGATTCACATCCTGCACATCGGGACCGATCAGATCGATCAGCTTGAAGCCCGAATTGTGCAACTGAAGTCCAAAAGAGGATAGGCCGGGAAGCCCTATGGCCGTATGCGCCTCTGCCCGAAAACCTGGATTGAGCAGATTGGAACCCGGTACATTGGTGAGTTGATAGAGCGTGAGATCGCTCTGAGCACTCAGCATTCCGCCCAGGAGGAGAAAAAAGGAAATAAAAAGAGAACGACGCATCATAAAGAGGATAGATTGACTCTCCCCTTTAAGCTCAGGGACACTTTGAGTTCATAATCGCTGTAGATCTTGATGGCTGTGGCTCCGTTGTTCGGACTCTGGGCCTGTCCGCGAATGAGCCAATAGGGCGAGCGGACCATGGTTTGGATCTGTGACTGTTCAAGCACCACCTGAAAGTCGTTCGTACTGGCCTGTATGCCGCGGCCATTGGCGTCCACCGCAGCGGCATCCAACAAGGGAATATATACGCTGTCGAGGACCACCCGGGAAGAATCCAGGAAAAAGATCTTGATATCGAGGTCCAGTGGAAAATCATTCTCGCAGCGGAAGCCCAGAGAAATGAAATCGATCAGGCTGTCGTCTTCTGTCAGGTTGATCTCCACCTCGTCCTCAAAGCGCAGGTTGGATGTCTTCAGCTCCATAGGCAGATCGATCTCAAGACCGAGCTGCAATACATCCTGTCTGGAGAGAAAGTTGGTGACACCCCCTGTATTGCTTGGATTCAGGTTCATCTGACCAGAGTAGATCAGATTGGTCGGCAAAGCGTCCAGAAAATCGACGATCGAGGAATTGGTCTTGTCGAGCCGAACATTGGTAGCGACCATGGTTCCAGGCGTTGTGGACTGGGCGATCTCAAAAGGAGAAGGGTCCAACTGGGTGACATCTCCATCGCTGTTGACTCCATCCAGATCGAGTTCAATGCCCATGGATACGCCCATTCCATTGCGCACGAGAAAAGTCAGGCTGGGATCGGTCATGGTGAATCCGGAGGTGAACTCTGAAATATTCCCCAGCTCCAGGGCAACATCTCCTGTAGGAACATTTACAGGACGCTGCCCAAAAAAGCCGGTGACATTGTTCACTTCGGTGCTGTCAAAGTCCAGCCGAACGGAAATTGGTGTTCCCGCGGGAATGGAAGGGTCGGGAATGATCTCCAGGGACAGGCTCAAATTGTTGTAAGGTGGTGCCTGTGGATTGCTGCTTTGGGTGAGGTCGAATACCACATTTTGAAAGTTCACCAAACCCGCCGTGTCCCCTGCAACTGCGCTCTGAACCGAAAGCTGCAGCGGCGTTCCCCCTATCAGGCCATTGTTGAAGGTATAGCGAACGGTGACCGGTGCCTGAGCAGGTGTAGAGATGGCCCAGGCCAATCCCAACTGGTCAAATGTCAATTGCTGCAGCTCCATTGAGCCTAAACTCGTCAGTCCAGCTTCCACAGTAATACCAAGAGTAGAGTCTTGAAGGATGGGAATGTTCTCCAAGTTCAAAGCCTCCTGCGCTGGAATACTCACGAACTCGCTGGTGGTCATAGAGAACAGACTGTCCTCAGCATAGACGAACCGAAGAAATCCGTCGGGGTCTTGTGTCAAGATGGTGTCCCGTTCGACGAGATCGTTCAGACGCATACTCAGGTCGACGACCGGTACGATGACATTCGGGGCGGGCCGTGCATCAGACAACTTATCAAAATCCAGGTCATCCATGCAGGATGAAGAAAAGATCAAAGCCAATGAAAAGAAAACAAATAAAATGCTACGTATATTCATGCTTCAAAAATACCATTTTAGTTGGTGCAGTCGGGTACAGTGCGTTCAGTACTGCCCTATTTCGTTAAAGCCTGAGCCGTATCAGCTCGTTGACGGTGTATTTCCGTTCTTTGGCAGGTGAAAAAGACGACCTACTCGCTCCTACTTACTTTACTCATTGGCTCTTGTGCCCAGGATCTCTCGGACAAAAGCTGGGAGGTGGATGCACTTACACCCATTGCACGCACGAGCCTAGAGATCAGCGACATAGTCGGTGACAGCCTCATCGGCGTCTCTTCGGACAGCCTTCTGTCATTGGTGCGCAGTCAGAAGGTTTATGAATTCACCCTCGACGACCTGGTCGACCCATTTTCCACCACCTTCGAGAATACCGCCAAGCTTCAAACCCTCGACCTCGGGACCCGAAAGATCGATTATGCCATCAGCCTCGGCCAACTCGCGGCGCAGCAGGGTCCGCCTTTTGGCAATATCATCCTGGCCAATCATGGGAACAATCTCCCTTTCCCGGCGATCTCCATTGGCAGTCCCATCAACTATTCGATCAATGCCAATCAATTCTTCCAGAGCATCACTCTATTGGATGGATGGCTCGTCTTTGAGCTGCGAAACGAACTGCCCATCGATCTGATCAACTTCGAATACGACTTGATCAACCAGCAAAGCCAGACCCTGGTAACCTCTGGCATCATCCCTCTGATCCCTGCCTACGGAGTGGCCAAAGACAGCACACAGCTCAACAACATGACCGTCCTGGAAGGCACCTTGATGGCCGAGCTGAAGAATTTGGAGTCCCCTGGTTCGGGCGGTGTGGCTGTTCCGATCGACACCTCGGATCAACTGAAGATACAGGTGACGGTCAAGGATCTGAACCCATTCGAGGCGACAGCGATCTTCCCTGCACAGGACCTGATCGACTACACGGAGGAAGTGCTCTTCGAGACCGATTTTGAACTCTCCCGGATCGTCGTGGATACAGGCGTGCTCTATATGCAGGCCATCAGCACGGTGGAAGAACCGGTCATACTCGAGTACGAGATCCCATCTGCGACCAAGGACAACCAGAACTTGCTGCTGGCCGGCACGCTGCCGTCCTCCCCGCCCAACGGAACGAGTTTATACAACGACTCAAAGAACATCCGCGATTACAGTGTCAATCTGAACGGGATCAATTTCGACCCGAACGTAAAGAACACCTTCTTTGCGCAGCTGCGCGCCCGGATCGACTCGTCCGGCAATATGGTCTTCATCTCTCTCGAAGACAGCATTTATCTGACCACGGGCATTCAGGGTCTAATGCCAAGCAAGATCGAAGGATGGCTCGGCCGGGATACGATCTCCACGGACGATGAGCAGCTGCCTCTGTACCTTTTTGAGGATGTCCAAGGGGGTTCTTTCGATCTGGCCGCTGCACGCATTCGTATGGAGCTCATCAATCACTTTGGTGCAGATATGCAATTCGTGCTCACGGATGTGCGAACGAAAAACCAGGCTTCGGGACAGATGGTCAGTATGAATTGGACGGGACTCGGCCAGGCACTCAACCTTCCTTCCGCCCAGGACGATGCCCCCAATTTCCGGCCCATAGCGCATTCAGAAAGCTGGCAGCTGGACGAAAGCAACTCCAACCTCAATGAACTTTTCAATATTCAACCAGATCGCCTCATCTACGATCTGGACTTGTTCATCAATCCTTCTGGCATCGCTGATCCCAGCGGTTTTGCCTACCGCCATCACCCCATCGAGGCATGGATGCACGTGGAGATCCCGCTGGTACTTTCTTTGGATGGGCTGCTGCTGATCGATACTTCGGATTTCAAGTATTCCGACATCGATCCCAACGATCGGCTGATCGGCGGTACACTGAGGCTCTTTGCGGACAACTTCATGCCGATCGAAGCTGAAGTGGATCTGATCGCGATCGACAGCACGGGCACACCACTCGATACACTTCTTGGAACCGAGAAGATCCGAGCTGCCCTCTTGAACGCAGATGAGCGGGTGGAATCATCGCTGCGAACGGTCATCGAATACCCATTGGATGATCGGGCGATCGAACAATTGAAAAAGGCTGACCGCATGGTCTTCAAGGGCCGGTACAGCACACAGGATCGTCCCAAACGAATTCCACTCTATGAGCATTACCGTACAGAACTCAAACTGAGCGGAGCCTTCCAATTCCGCATCCATTGAAGATTCGCTGGATCCTTGTCCTTCTTTATGCGTCGCTGACTTGTTCGGCGCAATCTCTAGACAGCCTGCGCTTGCGCACCGAGGTATACCATTCAAGCCAATGGGAATTCGGATCCAATGGAATATATACAAAGAGCCTGTTCTCCTATCTGTCCACACAACAACTCGATAAGAGACTGAAAGAGGATCTGATTTCCAGACTTCAGGCCGAGAATGTACTGGGCAACATACAGGATGTGGAATTCGGTTTTCGTCAGGAACGCGACAGCATCCACGGAAGATGGAAGCGGGGGTTCGGTCTGCACCTGGCACATCGCAGTCGCTGGGCCATGAACGCCTCTGACCGCGCCTATGAACTCGTTTTTTTTGGAAATGCCCGCTTCGCAGGACAATACATCGATCTCATGCCTTTGGATCTAAAGGCCCTGCAGTGGTCAGAAGTGGGCTATTCCTTCTGGCAGGAGACCAATGACCTTTCCTGGTCAGTGAGCACCAACCTTTTGTTCGGGCATGCCATGCAAGAGCTGGAGGTCGAGCGGGGATCGATCTTTACTGAAGAATCGGGAGAATTCATTGACGTTCAGACTCAGTATCGATTCAGAAGTGCAGATAGCCTTTTGCTTTTCAAGGGAATGGGGGCATCCGTTCATTTGGAAAGCAGCTACGACCCTGACGGACCCTGGCGCTTCCGTCTGGGGGTTCGGGATCTGGGTCTGATCGGATTTGGACGATCCAGCTGGGAAGTGCGGGCAGACAGCAGCTTCCGATTCGAAGGTGAAGAGATTCCCAACCTCTTTGATGAAACAACGAATCTCCTAAATTCTGCACGCGATCGCCTCGAGGCCACCTTCTACGATGCCAAGGGCGGGACGCAGTGGGTACTCTTGCCTGCTCGATTGAGGGCAGAAATGGGCTATGGCCTTTCCCACCCTTTTCTGAAAGAAGTGCAGTGGCTGGGAGACCATCTGTTTCTGCCTGGATACCGCTTCAGGAATCGCGTCCGGCTCAAGATGAAAATGTCTCGGCAGTGGACCTTGCGTCCTGAGCTGAGCCACGGCGGCCTGGCTCGTTTCGGATTCGGGATCGGCGCCCAGTGGAAAAATTCATCCTGGAGATGCGCTCTGGAGCTCAACAATGCCCAGTGGATGGTCGCTCCTGCTTCTTTTGGTCTGGGCGGTCAGTTCAGCATCAGGTATTTACTCTGATCAGAGGATGCGGAGTTCGGTACGACGATTCTGCTGCCTTCCCTCCTCACTTGAATTATCAGCAAGCGGACGACTCTGGCCATATCCCCTGGCCTCCAACCGATCACTGCTGATGCCTGCATCGACCAAATAGGCTTGGACAGAGGCTGCCCGTCGCTCGGAGAGCAGTTGATTGCTTTCTTTGCTTCCCTCTGAATCCGTATGTCCCTCCAGGGAGATACGAAGTTTCGGATTTTGCTCCATCAAGTCCACCAAACGGTCAAGCTCAGAATGAGATTCCGGCTTGAGGGCATAAGAATCCGAACCAAAGAAGACATTTTCCAATGTGATGCGGCTGCCTGTTCGGAGCGGTTTGAGCGGCACCTCCATCTCAAAAGCGCGTTCTCGGCTTTGGTTGCTGAGCGCAAAATGGGCCGAATGAAAAAGATAGCCCTTCTTGTTGGTGTTTAGCCCGTAATCGCTGTATGCCGGCAATACCGCAAAGAAAGATCCATCCGATCCCGAAATGCATCGATGAATGACCTCACCTGAATGTACATCTGTGAAGACCAGGTCTGCCCGTGGGAGAACCCGACCGCTTTGCTGATCGCGAACGATGCCCTTGACCCAGGCCGATGGAATGGCCCTAAAGGCCTCAGGCAGTTCTACCTGGTAAATATCCAAAAGGCCAAAACCGCCGGGCATATCGCTTGAGAAATAAGCAGTCTTGCCATCCGAAGCGATCACAAAGCCCATCTCCTCACCAAAACTGTTGATCGGATGCCCCAGATTTTCGGGCTCGCTCCAGCGCCCGTCTGTTCCCTTTCTGCTCACGAACAGGTCCAATCCACCCATCCCGACATGTCCGCTGGAACAGAAATAAAAGGTCTGTCCGTCCACATGGATGAAAGGAGATGCTTCCTTGCCCGAACTGTTGATGGGCGCCGGCATTTTTTGGGCCCGACGCCATCGGCCGTCTGACCTTCTTTGGCTGAAGTAAATATCGCTTTGCTCTTCGTTGTGTTTCTTGGAACGAACGAAGTACAAGGTCTGCCCGTCAGAAGACAAAGACGGCTGGGTTTCCCAATTGCCCGTATTGATGCTGTCGCCCAGATTGAATGCCTCCGACCAACGACCATCCTTTCTTCGTTTGGCCCAGTAGAGGTCGCAACTCCCCTTTCCTTCCGGTCGATTGCAGCCCACAAAGATCATCAGGTCACCCGCTGCGGAAATGCATTGGGCCCCTTCATTGAATGGGGTATTCAGGCGACCCTGCACAGCTGCACCAGGCTGCCACATCCCGTCCACTCGACTCGAAAAATAAAAGTCCTCATCGCGACGGTGTCCCTCGGGATTCCGATAGGTCCAGACCAGCTGCTGACCGTCTGCGGAAAGCGCTGGGAAATATTCCATGGCCGCCGTATTGATCTCTGGCCCAAGATTGACCGGCTCGAATGCCTGCGGATCCTTCAAGGCATCCAAGGCAAAATCACAGCTGCTGACCCTGTGCTGCGCCACCTCTCTAAAACTCTTCTTTTTCTGCTCCCGATCGAGGTATTCCAAGAAAAAGGAGCGTGCTCTTTCATAATGCCCGATGCTGTAGCTCGCCATTCCGATCTGGAAGGCGATGTAGGCTTTCTTGCTGGCGTTCCAGGCCTGATCAAAATACGTTTCAGCCCGATCGTGGTCCTCGAGCTCCATACATATCTGACCGGCCATCAGGGCTGGATCGGCAAATTCCGGATCCTTGTCTATGGCCTTATCGAGGTGTTCCAAGGCCTCCGCCCATTGATCTGCTCTGTAATGCGCACGGGCCTCCTGATAGTATTTGAAAGCCCTTTTACTTTGGCCGAACAAGCCCACCGACAACAGACAAAAGAAGATAAAGAGAAGGGCGTTCCTCAAGGCATTCCAAGGTATTTGTGGGTCTGAAGAGAGATCTTCCAGCGGGGATGTTCCAACACATAATCGCAGATCAAGGGCATCATCTCTTCTTTCTTGCTCCATTCAGGTTGTAGGAACAGAGCACAATCCGTGCCCATTTGTTCCGCATGGGATTCCGCCCACTCCAGATCGTTCCGATTGTACACCACCACTTTGAGCTCATCGGCTCGTTTAAGGATGGATGGCACAGGAGGGGCTGTCTTTTTTGGAGACAGGCAGATCCAATCCCAGGCGCCTGATAATTCAAAGGCTCCACTGGTTTCAATGTACGTCTGCAAACCCATTCCGCGTATGGCTTGGGTCAATGGACCCATATTCCAACTCAGGGGTTCACCGCCTGTGACCACCACGGTATTGGATCTGGGATCGATGGCACCGACAATGTCGTTCACCTCCGTCACGGGGTGCAGCTTGGCGTTCCAGCTCTCCTTTACATCGCACCAATGGCAACCCACATCACAACCCCCGATGCGCACAAAATGGGCCGCTTTTCCCGTATGGAAACCCTCGCCCTGGACCGTGTAGAAGGACTCCATCAAGGGCAGCCACTCCCCTTTTTCCACTCTGAGCTCTTCTTCAGGGCTGTCGATCAATTTGCTCATGATTCAAAAATAGCTTGTGTGATCTTCCATAAAAAAAGCCGCCCGAACAGGCGGCTCCGCTTCTGAGCGGGATTTCTCAGCAGGTCATTTCTTTTTGTTGCCAGATTCGTCCTCTTTGGCCATGGTATCGACCATAACGGGCGAAGCCACGAACAATGAGGAATAGGTGCCCACGATGATGCCCACCAACATGGCGAACATGAAACCACGAATGGTCTCTCCTCCCCAGATGAAAATGACCAGCATGACCACCAAAGTGGTCATCGAAGTGTTGAGCGTGCGGCTCAGGGTTTGGTTCAGTGCCTCATTGACCATGGGAACAAGGTCTTTTCTCTTGTTGTGGGTCTGCAGATACTCACGAATTCTATCGAACACCACCACCGTATCGTTCAGAGAGTAACCGATCACCGTAAGAATCGCCGCGATGAACGCCTGATCGATCTCTAAACTGAAGGGCAAAATGCCATAGGCAATGGAGAAAATACTCAGCACGATCAGAACATCGTGTGTGGTCGCCGCAACAGCGCCCAAAGAATACTGCCACTTGCTGAACCGAATGAGGATGTAAAGGAAAATGATGATCAGGGAGAAGATGATCGCCCAGACCGCCGACTTCTTGATATCGTCGGCAATGGTCGGTCCTACCTGTCGCTCAGACATCAATCCCAATTCAGATTCTGCGTCGTAGAAGGACTCGGACGTCTTCTCCTCAGCAAAGAAGGAGGAACAACCTGCGAAGAGTTTGGACTTGATGTCTTCTTCCACCTCGACTCCCGTGTCATCGATGCGGTATTTGGTGGTAATGACCACCTGATTGCTGCTGCCGATGGTCTTGACTTCGGGGCTGATCTGCTCGCCTTCCTCGGTGACGAATTCCTCCGCCAGTGCAGCACTCAGATCGGCTGTGCTTATCGGTTGATCGAAACGCACCTGGTAGGTTCGACCTCCAACGAAATCCACGCCGTAATTCAATCCGCGGACGGCCAAAGAGGCCATACCCAGAACTATGATGCTCAATGAAATGACATAAGCCCGCTTCCTCTTGCCCAGAAAATCGATTTGCACATTGCGGAACCAGCCTTCCGTCATCTTGCTGGCGAAACGCACATTCTTCTTGCGATCAAGCCGCCACTCCAGGATGATGCGGGTAATGAAAATGGCGGTAAAGAGTGAAGTGAGAATACCGATGATCAGCGTTGTCGCAAAACCTCTGATCGGACCTGTACCAAAAGAATAGAGAATAATACCGGTCAGCAAGGTGGTGACATTTGCGTCGATGATGGAACTCAATGCATTCTGATATCCATCAGAGATCGCAAGACGCAAACCCTTTCCCTGATGCAGTTCTTCCCGAATTCGTTCGTAGATCAGAACATTGGCATCCACAGACATACCGATGGTCAGAACGATACCCGCGATACCGGGCAGCGTAAGAACCGCTCCAAGGGAAGCGAGCACACCGAATATGAAGAACATGTTGACCAATAGGGCGATATCGGAAACAATACCCGCTTGGTTGTAATAGAAGATCATGTAGAGCAGCACCAAGGACATGGCCACCACAAAAGACCAAAGTCCAGCCTGGATGGCTTCCTTTCCAAGAGAAGGGCCAACGATATCCGCCTGAATGATCCGCGCAGGAGCAGGCAGTTTACCTGCTTTGAGAATGTTGGCCAGATCCTGAGCCTCTTCGATCGTGAAGTTTCCGAAGATCTGTGTGTTGCCTCCTGCGATCTCGCTTTGAACCCGAGGATAGGAATACACCAAACCGTCGAGCACCACGGCCACCGAACGCTTGGGTTCCATTTGGGACGCCTCGCGGGTGATCTCTTGCCATTTGCGTGCGCCGATCGCATTCATCTGCATGCGAACGATCGGCGTATTGCCCTCGTCAAAATCCTGAGCGGCATCTACGATCACATCCCCTCCGAGATCGGGGATTCCATCTCTGTTGGACTTGATGGCCAGGAGGTCCAACGCCTCACTCCCCTCTGCACGCGGCTTGGCTGTCCAGACAAATCGTGCATTCCGCATCGTGCTCGGAAGCAGTGCCCGTATCTGCGGCATATTGAGGTAGGCATTCACCTTGCCCGTATCCCGCACCAGAACGGTACCTACGATGGGGCCCTGTCCGGCCTGACGATTCTCAAAGTCGTAGTTCGGATAGAGGATCTCGAACAGCGGATTGAAGGCATTCAAACTGTCGTTGAGCTCTTCTTCGTCTGTGTTGGCCAGCAAAGAGTCAATGGCCGAAGATGCGCTGCTGTCGGCATTTACCACATCATCCACTGCCTCAAAATCCAGATCGTCATCCATCGATCCGCTCTCCTCTGTGCCCTGGGTAGCGCTGCGATCGTCACGTGGGTCCGGAACGATGCTTTGGAGCTTGGCGTTGGCCGCATTGAGAAATTCCAGGAAGTCTGAGCCCTGATACAGATTCCAGAATTCCAGTTCTGCAGTGCTCTGGAGCAGTTTTTTCACCCGGTCCGGATCTTTGACTCCGGGAAGTTCGATCAGGATCCGGCCCGTATTTTCCAACCTCTGAATATTGGGCTGGACCACGCCGAACTGGTCGATGCGAGCGCGCAGGACCGTGTAAACGTTTTCTACGGATGCGTCCACCTGAGCACGTAATTCCCCCATGACCGCCTCGTCTGTGGCATTGAACCCAAGGATGTCATTCATCTGCTTGGTACCGAACAATGCTGGATCGCTCATCCGCGCTCCCTCAGAGTTGGCTGCTTCAAATTGAATGAAGAAGTTTTCCAAATAACTCTCTTGACTGTTTCCCTGAACCGCGTCCGTTGCTTCGAGCGCCTGAAGGAACACTGGGTGTGTGCTTCTGTTGGACAGAGAACGCAGGATCTCTTTGACCGAGACTTCAAGGATCACATTCATTCCACCTCTTAGGTCCAGGCCGAGATTGATCTCTTTTTCTTTGACTTCGGAATAGGTGAACTCATCGACAAAGACATTGTACACATCTTCTGTGGCCATGCTGTCGAGATAGGCTTTCTCTTTGATCGGATCTCCGTTGGCCACTTCCCGTGCATCGCTCTCCACTCCACGGGTGATCCAGGTAAAGGACAGCTGATAGAGACAGGCCAGCGCGAATAGGATGGCAAATAGTCGGATAACGCCCTTATTCTCCATTGTTTACCGCTTTTGCTTTAGGTTTTTACTGAACGGGCAAATATAGAGCCTGCGCGGCATCGGTTTTGTCCTTTTTTTTCAGGCCCTAAAGACCTATGACTTAGAGGGAAACATTTTCCCGGGATTCAGGATGCCATTCGGGTCGAATGTGCTTTTGATCGCCCGTTGCAGATCGAGTGCCTCCGGCCGGAAGGCGATGTCCATAAAGTCTTTCTGTACCCAGCCAATGCCGTGCTCACCGCTGATGGTTCCTCCGAGTTCAGTGCACAGCTCGAAGAGTTCTCTTATGCCCTGATTCAATCCCTCCTTCCAGGCTTCCTCGCTCAGGTCGCCTTTCAAAATATTCACATGAAGATTGCCATCGCCCGCATGCCCGTAACAAACGGAACTGAACCCATACCGCTTTCCGATCTCCTTTACACCGCGCAGTAGATCCGGAAGCTGGGCCCTTGGAACCACCGTGTCCTCCTCTTTATACACAGAATGGGCCTTGACTGCTTCCCCAACTCTTCTTCTTAAGAGCCACAGAGCTTCCTGCTCCTTGACCGAATCTGCAAAGAGCGGGTCATGCGCACCAAAGGACTCCACTATTTGCTGGATCGCCTCGCAATCAGCGAACAGCTGCGTTTGATCATTGCCATCCACTTCGATCAAAAGATGGGCTTCGATCCCCTCCTCCAACACCACCGGTGCATCGGGAACAAATTTCAGCGTGTATTCGATGGCATCGCGCTCCATGAATTCCATGCCACTTGGTGTCAGACCGGCCCGAAAGATGGCAGACACACTTGCGCAGGCCGATTCCGCAGAACTGAAAGGGGCGAGCATCAGCATCTTGTGCTTGGGATAAGGAAGCAGCCTAAATACAGCCTTTGTGATGATCCCCAATGTTCCTTCGCTGCCGACCATCAATTGAGTGAGGTTGTAGCCCGTTGAATTTTTCAGGGTATTCGCTCCGGTCCAAATGACCGATCCATCGGGCAGGACCACCTCGAGGTTCAAAACGTACGCATTGGTCACTCCATATTTAACGGCTTTGGGACCACCGGCATTCAAAGCCAGATTGCCTCCAATGAAAGAACTTCCCCAACTCGACGGATCTGGCGGATAGAACAGACCCTTTTCCTTGCAGGCATCGTGAAACACCTGATTGATGACCCCGGGTTCGACCGTTGCCTGCAAATTCGCTTCATCGATGGACAAGATCTGATCAAATCCCTCCATACTCAAACAGATTCCTCCATTAACGGCCAGTGCTGCGCCGCTCAATCCAGTGCCTGCGCCCCTTACCGTGAGCGGGATACGATGCTCATCACACCATCGAACAAGCGAGGATATCTCAGGGACTGAAGAACACACAACGACGAGTTCTGGTGGAAAGACCAAGTCTTCTGTTTCGTCATGGCCGTAGGCCAAAAGATCCTCGGACCGCTTTAAAAACCGGCAATTCGGTAGTTTTTCTTTAAGCTGTTCGACCAGCTGCGCACTCAATGCTGTAAAGGACATGGAACAAAGGTAAGATGGGGTTCAGGTCATATGGCCATGCATGGACAATTCGCGTCGTGATCCTCTTAAGGGGGCAACCAAACACCAACCGCCTTGCGGCTTCGCCGCACCAGCCGGTTTTTCCTCGTCGCCGCCAAGCGAGCTTGGGCGACGAATAAAAAAACCGCCTGCAGCAATGCTGAGGCGGTTGGTGTTTGTCGGGGTGGCAGGATTCGAACCTGCGACCTCCTGCTCCCAAAGCAGGCGCGATAACCGGGCTACGCTACACCCCGAAGAGGGCGGCAAAAATAATCAAAAATGTATGCGAATCCCTTTGGATCCACTCTCGTGGCTCAGGCTTTTCTTTTCCTGCTCCCAAGCCAGCTTGGGCAGGGGATTGCCCGATCTGCGATCGGGCATCCCTTGAGTGGACGCAGTCCACAGGCCCTGGATCCACTCTCGTGGCCCAGGCTTTTCTTTTCCTGCTCCCAAGCCAGCTTGGGCAGGAAAACAAAAAACCCTGACAGCATAGCTGCCAGGGCCTGTGGACTGCGGTGAGAGGGGGATTCGAACCCCCGGTACGGTTACCCGTACGGCAGTTTAGCAAACTACTGGTTTAAGCCACTCACCCACCTCACCTATTGATTTCCTCAAAAAAAGGAGCACAAAACTAATTGGTGGCGCTCGATGCTACAAATAATGCAGCGGTTCAATCGGGATAGGCGATCCGAAAATGATAAATGTCGTTCAGCTTGTTCTTGAGCTCTTCGCGAATACGTCCAATTTCGCCAAGTGTTATCTCCGCCTCTTCAAACTGACCATCAGCCATTTGCTGCTCGGTGATCGCATCCACCAAATCGCTGATGACTTTGGGTGAATCCCTTGCTACGCTGCGGCTGGCAGCTTCCACAGCGTCAGCCATCATCAAAACAGCCGTTTCCTTGCTGAAGGGCTTGGGACCGGGATATCGAAAGCGATCTTCAGCTTCATCCGCATCTGGCATATTCTTTAAATGCTGACGATAGAAATACTGCACCCGACTGGTGCCGTGGTGGGTTCGGATGAAATCGATCAAATTTTCGGGCAGATCGTTCTTACGGGCCAATCGAACTCCTTCCTTCACATGGTCGATGATGATCTTTGCGCTTTCCTCATATCCGAGATCATCATGTGGATTGACTCCGCCTCCTTGATTCTCAATGAAGAACATGGGATTCCGCATTTTTCCAATGTCGTGGTACATCGCTGCTGCACGGATCATCAGGGTATTGCCCCCTATCTTAAGAACAGCCGCTTCAGCCAAGTTGGCCACCTGAAGACTGTGCTGAAAGGTGCCCGGTGCTTTTTCACTCAGTTCTCGGAGAAGCGGGTTGTTCGTGTCGATCAATTCGAGCAGGCTCAAATCGGATACCAGGCCAAACACCTTTTCGCTCAGATAAATGAGCGGGAACGCACTCAATGCCAACAAGCCATTGATCCCCAAAAAGAGAAAGTCTTTCCAGGGCATTTCCCGGATCGGCACATCTTGAAAGAGCAGAAACGCAAAATAAACCAACAGGTAAAGCGTCACCACCTTGGCCAGCGTGAGGAACAACTGAGCCCTCTTATATAACAGGTCAACAGAAATAATGGCATAGAAACCTGCGATGAAGTGAAGCATCACGATGGACAATCCCTCGGAGGAAAGAAGGCCGATGCTCATGATGGACAGCACATGAACGAACAGGGCAATACGCGTATCGAAAAAAGCACGAAGAACCACAGGCAGAACCGTGAAAGGCGCAAGCAAGAGGTAGCTGCTTCCAAAACTCAAAGTCAGTCGGGCCGTCGCTGCCATCAAGATCCAGGAGGTGAGAACGAATCCGAGCTGGGAAAGGTCAGACAAGACATAGGGGCGAAAACGACGCAAAAAGAGATACAGCATCAGCATGAGCAGACCGTTCAAAATGGCCACTCCGGTCAGTTCTCGTCCGCGGTCCCCTGAATCATCTGAGCGCATATAAGCTGTTCTCAGGGCATCCAACTTTCTCAGAACAAGTTCGTCCACTATAAGCCCTTCGTAAGCAATGCCTTCCCCTTTTTTCACCTTTCCCTCATAGGGAGTCAACTGCGCGAGCCGGTCTTTTTGGATCTGAGCGGTCAGAAACTCATCGAAGGTCAAATTGGCTTGAATCCGCTCCTGAAGACTGGTTGACTCCGCAACCGAAAAAGAGGCAATCAGAGAATCATCCGGGCCAAAAAATCCCTGTGGCCAGCGTTCCAAGATGAGCAGATCTTCGGCCAAATATGTCTTTCCTGCGCCGCCTTCTATGAGCATGAACGTTTCTTTCTCTGGGATGCCGTCCGGCCAACGCTGCAAAATGAGGAGCTCCTCTTTACCGAGAAGTTCTTTCCACTTCAAAACGAGTGAATCTTTTTCCATTTGAATGGACGCTGGCTCGTCTGGATCAGCACTGCCGTATTTGAAAATGAGCGGTGAACGGGCCATAACCTCCTCCTTTTCCCGCTCCAGATCCGTTCGCGACTTGAGCAGCGCATAGTCCATGGGTGAGACCAGATCCGCATACATCCAGGGCCTGCCTTTTTGATACTCGTATGGGAAGGAGCGGTAATCCGGATAGAGCCATGTAAGCAGAAAGAGGGCAGAGAGAAAAAACGCGATCTGACCTGCACTTCTGCTCAGTCGGGACCACGCGGACAATATTCTGTTGCTGCTCACTTTAGTAAATTGAAGCTTGTCTCAAGTATAGTGCATCTTTATACAAATTTACCCCCGACATGAAACGAGATAAACTGGCCAGTGCATTTGCGCAAAAAAATTGGAATGATCTAAAGACCAATGACTCATGGGCCATTTTCAAGATCATGAGTGAATTTGTCGAGGGCTATGAACGACTTGCGCGCATCGGACCTTGTGTATCCATCTTCGGAAGTGCGCGTACACCCGAGGAGGATACCTACTATCAGCTGGCGAGACAGATCGGACACGATCTGACCAAAAAAGGATACGGCGTCATTACTGGAGGTGGTCCTGGGATGATGCAAGCGGGAAACCAGGGCGCCTCGGAAGGCGGCGGAACATCAGTCGGACTGAATATTGAATTGCCTTTTGAACAAAGCAGCAATCCGTACATCGATCAGGACAAGAATCTCAATTTTGACTACTTCTTTGTCCGAAAGGTGATGTTTGTCAAATATTCTCAGGGCTTTGTGGTCATGCCAGGAGGGTTTGGCACCTTGGATGAACTCTTTGAAGCACTGACGCTCATTCAAACCGAAAAGATCGGCAGCTTCCCCATCGTATTGGTGGGCAGTGACTTTTGGAAAGGGCTGATCGAATGGCTCAAAGACCGTGTACTGGACAAGTACAAGAATATTTCTCCAGAAGACCTGGACTTCTTCCGATTGGTCGACACCTCGGAGGAGGCCGTGAACGTGATCGACGAATTCTACAGCCAGTATTTACTCAAGCCCAATTTCTAGATCGGGTTCGAACGATCCACATTGGGCATCAGGCCCGTTTGGACCGTTCCCAAACAGCGGATTGCTGTCCCTTTTTCCAACGAAAGAAACCCGCGAAAACGGCATAGTTCATGAGGCAGAAATAATAGGGCACATAGAATCGGCTCTTGATGTTTTTTTTGGCCTGAATCGCACCGATCGAAGCCATTCCGTAAAAAACGAGCTGCAGCACAAAGAGGATCTTCAGCCCGTTGGACCCCATAAGCATGGCGGCATTCAGTAAAAAGATCAATGGCAGAGCCAGCGCCGAAACCGACCAGCGGAGTACCCGATGGCTGATGTACATGAAACTGAGTACGGGCCTGGGAAAGGGCCAGAGCAAAAAGGCCAGTCGACTCATGCTTTGCCATCCGCCTGCTGCGATGCGCACCTTGCGCTTGAGCTCCTCCCTGATGTCTGCCGAAGGAGACTCAATGGCATATGCTTCCGGTTCGTAGATGAATCGGTAGCCCTTAGCCGCGATCCGCATCGACATCATGAAATCGTCAAGGATGCTGTCTTCCTCCAAATCCTGCCACAAAGATGTCCGAAAGCTCACCAGTTCGCCTGCAGCGCCGACTATGGTCCAAAGCTCGCTGTCCAGTTTCTTCAGGGTGCTCTCGTATTTCCAATACAGACCTTCCCCAGAGCCTGCCAGGTCGGCATCTCCTGTCTTGCGCACCCTCTTTTCACCTGACACCCCTCCGACCAGTGGATCCTGATAGTGCCGGGCGATATGCCGGATGGCTCCTTTCTCCAATTCAGTGTTGGCGTCGCAGAAGACTACGACCTCACTGTCCACTGTCTTCATTGCCCGGTTCATTGCAGCGGCTTTTCCTGCCCGGGTGTCGCGATGCATCAGCTCGACCCCTTCTTCCTTTTCGAGGATCTGCACGGTACGGTCTGTGGAACCATCTGTGATGAAAACCACACGAAGTTTATCCTTAGGATAATCCAGCTGCCGCGTATTGGCCACCTTTTCCTCAATGAAGTCTTCTTCATTGAAGCAAGGCACGACCAGGGTGACCCGAGGCAGATATTCCTCAAGCTTCTGTTCCGAACGAAAGAGCCTTTTCAAGCCTACCAAAAGCGCCATCAGAACACCATAACCCAAATAGGTGTAGAACACCAGGCCGACAAGAAAGACCAAAACAGTGCTCATCGATCTCCCAGTTCGTTTCTGCTAACAGGCTTACAATTCATCAGGCACAGACTTCAGCATAGACGTCGAGCAACTCCCTGGCCGATCGTTCCCATGAAAATGACTGAATACGCTCAAATCCCTTTTCAACAAGCTCCTTCGCCAAAGCTTCATCTGCCAAAACACGCTGAATTCCATCGGCCATAGAAGAAACATCGTACGGATCCACCAAATAAGCCGCGTCTCCTGCCACCTCCGGCATACTCGTTACATTGGCAGTGACCACAGGCGTACCGGAGGCCATGGCCTCCAGGATGGGAATTCCAAAACTCTCGCGGCGGGAAGTGTACAAGAAGATACGGGCTTCCGCCATCACAGCCGGCAGATCTCTGTTGTCGATGTAGCCTGGAAAGCGCATGGTCTGAAGATCGGCATCCGAAAAACGCATTCGGCTTTTCGCCTCCTGTTGGTCAATATCGCCAATGACCAAAGGGATATCCTTTTTCATTTGTTTACACGCCATTTGCCAGGAACGCAGCGTATCCCTCGTATTCTTCTTTGGATCCGTATTTCCCAAAAACAGTCCGTATTCTGCGGGCAAACCGTATTTATCCCGCAGCTTGGTTGATGTATTTTCTTCGGAGCGTTCAGGCATGAAATGAGACCCTGCCGCATTGCCAATCACCCGAACGTCATTTGAGTTCAAATGCGGAAATAGGCCCAGTATCCTGTTGCGTTCAAAATTGCTGACCGTGATGATCTTCCTCAGTTTTTTGAGTACCGCAGAGATCACCCTCCTGCGGTAGTAATTGCCAAAGCGCTGATAATAGCTGTACCCCTGAGCGAAAAGAGGATTCTTCTCAAAAAAAATGAGATCATGTAATGTGAGGACCACGGGCACTGTGCAGCGGATCGGCGCCGTATTCCCCGTACAGTGAAGCAGGTCCAGTTTGTACTTGGCAACGAGTTTCGGTAAATGGAATTGCTCGAATGATGCATAGGAGGCTTTCTTACAAAC